>DAOVQV010000391.1 GCA_030628445.1 Phycisphaerae bacterium
CGTAAGCTCTCGCAGGAACTGTCGCGCGTCCATGGCGCCAATCATCCCACAACACGCCCCCGGCGGCAAGGCAGATTAGGGATTTGTTAGGCCACCGGAACCCTACTATACGCCAGTGCTAAGTCACAGCGCAGCGGAGATCCCGTCGGGGCGAGTGGATGAACCCGCCCCTTCCGGTCGCGGCCGGGTCAATCTTCCGTCATGAAGATCTTTTCTTTGTTGAGGTTCAGCTCGCCGAGGGGCGCTTCCCACAGGGCCTTGAAGTAGTCCAGGTCCTTCTTGATCCCGGCCGGGATGTCGTGGCGATCCACGTCGGTATACTCGCCGTGTATGGAGAAAGGCCCTTCGATACCGAGCACCTTCATCGCGTGGACGACCTGGTTCCACGGCGTGAGGCCCTTGGCCAATCGCGTGAAGATCGGATAGAAGTACCCCTGCTCGGGCTTCTTGTACGGGTCGTACCAGCGATAATCCTTGACGGCGACGACGGCGGTGACGTCCTTGGCCATCTCCAGCGCCATTAACCACCCCTGCAGGTTCCCCTCGGTGTGCATGTGGCACGGGTCGAGGTACATGCGGATCGCCTCCGAGTCGGTCTGCTCGAAGGTGGGGAGCCAGTGGAACGGGACGGCCGCCGAGAAATTCGCGCTGTGGACGTGCATCATAATCGTCACGCCATGGTGCTCGGCGATCGGAACCAGGTCGAGGATGCCCTTGCGCCAGGCGGTAAGTTCCTCTCTCAGATGCCCGAAGCGTAACTTAGCGTAGCCCAGCTTGATGTACTTGACGTTGTGCTTCTCGGCGGCGGCGATGATCTGCTTGGCCCGCGTGCTGGACGGGTCCAAGATGTTCGTGCTGAACATCCCCGGCGGGATCCCGGCGGCCTCCCAGGCGCCCTGGGCTTCGGCCCAATCCTGCTCCCAGTGGTCGGATTCGGGGTCCACGTACCCCCCGGCGCGGACGGTAAGGTCCAGACCGTCGAAGCCCAGGTCCTTGATCATCTTAAACGCCTCGGCGGCGGGCGCCGGCTTGAACAGTTTCGTAAACGCGAATGTTTGCATGCTTATCTCCATTTCCTATTTGCAGGGCTTCGCCCGCGGCGCCCGCAGAAATGCGCTTCCGCGACGTTCAACTCGCCGCCGGGGTTCTGTACACTATGAGGCGGCACAGCAAGTGTCAACGACAACGAACAGAAAGGAACTAACCGTGAACGACAAGATGCGACGCGTTGTAACGATGGACGGAGCGGGCAAGATCGGCGTCACCGAAGAACCAATCCCCGAACTGAAACCCAACACGATCCTCGTGGAGGTCAAAAGCTGCCTGATAAGCCCCGGAACGGAGTTGCACGACGCATGGAGGCGGCGACAGAAGCCCTCCGACTCCCCCGCCAAGCC
>DAOVQV010000065.1 GCA_030628445.1 Phycisphaerae bacterium
GCAAAGGCGACGTCCGCCTCCACACCAAAGGCGTAAGCGATTACAGGCTCGCAGGTAGTGGGCTGAAGATTCTCAATTGCCGCCAGCGACGCGGCGATCCGGCAGAGCACCTCGGCGACGGTCACGTCGCTCGTCAGCTTATCCGCAAAGCCCCGCAGGTGATCAAACGCCTCCCCCTGCAACGAAAGCGCCTCGTTTCCCACCCGAAGCTGTTCGTTCAGTTCCGCCAGTTCCCTCGCGGCCTCCGGGCCCGCCTGCGCCAAGCGGCCGGGCCGGTCCGACATAAACCAGCCTGTTCGCTTGCGGACCTCACCGGCGACCTGATCCACCACCGCCGACAAGAGTCGCTGCGAGAGCCCAATGACCCGGGCGAGCTCCTGCTCACCTTCGACAGGAGCACGGTTACCCGAAAAACCAATCCCCGCCCGGCGAACAAGAGCATCGGCCAGTTGGACGACGGCGATCATCATCCGCTCGTGCGGGGCGGCGACGATCGCCTCGGGCGGTTGGTGATGGAGCCAGATTACCTTCTGCAGCAGGTCCGCCAAGCCCCACTGTTGGGCGAGCCGGCGGCCTGCGACTGTGTGGTCGGCGCCAAGGACATCACGCTCGAACTTGGCGATATTCCCGCGCTGCTGCTCAGCGGCCCGCAGGACGCGTGCGTAGCTCTTGGGGAAGCAGTGCGCCAGGGCCAACTTACCCAAATCGTGCAGCAGCCCGCAGACAAACGCCCGCTTCGGATCCATCGGAAGCGGAATGGCGTCTGCCAGCATCTCGGCCGCCAGACCCACCGCCAGACAGTGCTTCCCAAACGCGCCGGGGTCCAGGGCGCTTTGGGGCCCGCTGTCGCGTCCCGACGTTGCGTGCGAAAGTATCTCGGCCCGAACCGTGTCCAGCCCCAGTTGCTCGATAGCTTCGCCCAGCGACCAGACCTCCTCGCTTCGTCCGCGGCCCGCCAGCGACAGCAGCCTGGCCGTAATCGCCGGGTCGCAGCAGGTCAACTCGCTCAACCGGGCGATGACGCCCTCACAGCGACCTGCGCCGTCTGATTCGCCCAGAAGCTCAAGGGACGTGGTGAGTATTGCGGGGATCGGCGGTACAGCGTGAAGTTCGCGTAGGATCAGATCAAGCTGCTCGGCGCTCAGCTTGCGGGCTAAAGGGTTATCCTGTCCGGGAAGCTCAGCCACAATGATCTATCCGCCGGGGCCCTACTTCGCTTTCACAAGCTCCACAATGCGATCGATCACGTTTTCGATGTTGAAGGGTTTTTTGATGAAATCGTCGGCGCCGGCCTCGGTGAGCCCCTTTACCTCCGCAGGATTGACCATCCCCGAGATGATCAGGATCTTGATGTGCGACAGCTCGGGGTTCGACCGGATCGTTTTGCAGACCACGTTACCGTTGATGTCCGGAAGCATGTAATCCAGCACGACGATGTCCGGGCGAAATTGATGCGTCATGACACCGGCGTCGTACCCGGTCTGGGCCGTAGCTACCTCGAACCTATCGTCGGTCTCCAGGACATCCACGAACAGCTCAACGATCTGCGGGTCGTCGTCCACCACCAGCACCCGCATCTTACCGTCCTCCATGGCGTCCATGGGGATGCTGTTTTCCTTCATGAACCTGACTAGGCAATCATGCGGAATGCGGCGGAACTTGCTGCCCGGAACGCGAAAGCCCTCAAGCTGCCCGTTGTCAAAGCATCGGATTATCGTCTGCTGCGAGAGGTTGCAGATACTCGCGGCCTCACCCGTTGTATAGACGGCTTTACGTCGCACGGTACTTGCTCCTCACCTTTGCGCGCCTCAGTTCAACCTAGAGCAATTTAAGATTTTCTGTTCCGTCCTGGCCCGGCTGCGGCTTCGGCTGACTGCGTCAGGCTGCATCGGCAACCCGCCGGGTTTCCTGCTTCGCCTTCCTTGTCAGCCTTGTCCTCGCTGGGCCATCACCGAAACATTAAACCTTAAAGTGCTCTAGAGGGGTCAATATCCAGCACCAGTCCTTGCATCGTCACTACGCGCCACCAACTTAACCTACCCAAACGCCATAGTTGACCAATCCTGTACATATTAACAGCCACACTTCGTGCGGAAAGCGTAAACTGCACAAAATGCGCAAAAAACAGAGGCACCGGACCGCCGGTGCCTCTGCCAAGACCACCAACAAACTCGCCAGTTACAAACCTGGATACAGTTCCGCTATCAACCGCTCCACAGCGATGTCAATGCGCTGCGGCGTTTCGTACGTCCCGGCGGCCAGTTCCGCCTTAACTTGCTCAATCAGGTTCCGGCGGACCTCTGGTAGCTTGCGCACTGCTGCGGTGAGCTCGGCGACGGATGGGAGTTCCCTAAGAGTCGGGATCCTGATCGGCTTCTTGACCGACCCGCCAGAGACACCCTTTTGCCCCCCCTGGACAGCTTTACCCGAAGCGACGGATTCAGCGCGACCTACGTTGGTCATAGCTACTTCACCTATCAGCCCGCACAGGCACACTTGCGGGTCGTTGGAGTGGATCGGACTCCGCGGGGCGCCGCGTCCGTGCTGAGCCAATCCCGCAGTACCGCCTCCGACCGCACCCAAGGAGCTTTCGCTAGTGAACCAACCGCCCGCACTAATGCGGCAGGCTCGTCGCGTCCGTGCAGTAGATTTATCGACACGATCAGCGAAATATCTTCAGTGATTGCGCTAAACCCAATTTCATGTAACGCCTGCGCGAAACCACACTTACGACTGACGAGTCCGTTTGGGCCGCAAATTCCTCTTCGCCCAGGTCGCCTGTGGATTTGCCATGGCTGTCCACGTTCCCCATCTTCTCACCCGGCGGTGGCCTAATCTGTCCGCTGAGGCCCGCCAGATCGGGCCGGACCAGCTAGCGGGCGCGGCCGATATGGACGGCGAGGACGAAGATGTCGGCTGGCGTAATCCCGCTTATCCGCAGCGCCTGACCAAGCGAATGCGGGCGGATCTGCTGAAGTTTCTCGCGGGCCTCGTGACGCAGGTGTGTTATCCGGGCATAGTCGGTATCTGCCGGGATCACCTTGCCCTCCAACCCCCGCATTTGCCGCAACGACTGCTCCTGGCGGTCCAGATACCCGCTGTAGCGAGCGTCGATGGCTGCGGACTCAACGGCGGCGGGCCCTGCGCCGTATAGCTGCGCCAGTTGCTCGCCGGCCGGGTCGGGACACTTCCGGATCAGTTCCTCAAGATCGGCCTTACCGCCCCGCAGATGATCCCATAGCGTCTTGTCCTCCATCCGTGCCGTTCGCAAGAGCTGTTCGGCCAGCCCGGTCGCTTGACGCTTGGCGGTAAGCACGCGCGATCTGGCGTCGTCGGCGAGACCGACTCGCCACCCGATCTCGGTCAGCCGCCGGTCGGCGTTGTCGGCCCGCAGCGTAAGTCTGCACTCGGCCCGGGACGTGAACATCCGATACGGCTCGGTGACGCCCTTGGTCACAAGATCGTCGATCATCACTCCGATGTAGGCCTGGTCGCGCCGCAGGATGAGCGGGTCGCCCCCGGTAAGGCCCATCGCGGCGTTGACCCCAGCCACCAGGCCCTGACCGGCCGCCTCCTCATAACCCGTCGTCCCGTTTATCTGACCGGCCAGGTAAAGCCCCCAAACCCGCTTCGTCTCCAGGGTCACCTTCAGTTGCGTCGGCGGGACGTAATCGTACTCAATCGCGTACCCCCACCGCAGCACCTCGCCGCGCGCCAGGCCCGGGATGCTGTGGACCATGAAGTCCTGCACGTCCTGGGGTAAGGACGTCGGGATCCCGTTGCAGTACACCCAGTTGGTCCCCAGGCCCTCCGGTTCGAGGAAGACCTGGTGGCGTTTCTTATCGGCGAATCGCACGACCTTGGTCTCGATCGAGGGGCAATATCTCGGGCCGGTGGACGTGATCTGCCCGGAGTACATCGGCGCCCGGTGCAGGTTGGCGCGGATTACCTCGTGGGTTTGCTGGGTGGTGCCGGTCAGCCAGCACGGTACCTGCTGAAGCTCAAGTGCGCCGGTCATGAACGAAAACGGGACGGGCCTGGCGTCCCCATCCTGACGGTCGCACCGGTCATAGTCGATGCTTTCGGCGGCAACCCGCGGGCACGTACCGGTCTTGAGCCGCCCGAGCTGCAACCCCAGCTTGCCAAGCGAGTCGCTCAGCCCGCCGGCGGGCGGCTCGCCATAGCGTCCGCCGGGCCAGCTTTGCTCGCCGAGATGCATCAGGCCGTTGAGGAAAGTCCCGGCCGTGACGATCACAGCCCTGCAAGAAAGCGTCCCCGCCTCGCCGCCGGTCCGCACCCCGACGACGCACCCGCCGTCGGTCAGAATCTCCGTCGCCTCGGCGACGATGACAGTGACGCCCTGCTGTTTGGAGATGACATCTTGGACCCAGGCGGCGTAGGCGTGTCGGTCGACTTGACAGCGCGGGCCCCAGACGGCGGGGCCCTTGGAGCGGTTCAGCATGCGGAACTGGATCCCGTTGGCGTCGGCGGCCAGCCCCATCAGACCGCCCAGTGCGTCTATCTCGCGGACGATTTGGCCCTTCCCGACACCGCCGACGGCCGGGTTACACGGCATCTGGGCGATGGTTTCGCGCGACAGCGTGACCATCGCGGTGCGGGCCTCAAGAAGGGCTGCGGCCCGGGCGGCCTCTACGCCGGCGTGGCCGCCGCCGATAACAACAACGTCGAAATCCCTGTCCATGCAGGGATTCTACCATCCGGCCGGCCGATTTGTATTGGATTGGTCGGCCCCGGCGATACCGAAACACCAAACCACATTGTTCCGGTCACACGGAGACGGGCTGCGGGGCCGGCGGCGCCACCGGGACGGGCGCGGCGGCAGGGCCGGATGTGTTCTTGCGAATCTGCTCCAGGGACTGGTGGATCTTGAACACCACGATCAGCAGCTCGCAATAGATGCGGACCATCACCGGCCCCAGCAAGATCACAACGATACCGCCGAACTGCCCTCCCGCCAGACCTACCAGCCCCACAATGATGCAGACAGCTACGCCGATCCAGAACAGCACTTGGATGATCAGAGGGGTAATCATCTTACGGAAGGCCAAGAAGTCGCCCATGTCCTGCCCCTTTCAAGGTTAGAGCGCCCCGCCCAATGGCAGACGATTCGTGCGTTTAGAGCGGTTAACGCTTTCTATTGATCTTCGTATCACCACTGCAATCCGCCTGTGGCAAATTGCCCTGCGATTGCGGACTCGATTCGCTCAGCAGAGTTACTTTCGCAACACGAACGTCAATAAGTAACATCGCGAGTCGGCGGCAAGCATCCCGCAGGCGTGCGAGGTCACCCAACGTAGATAATCACGTACACCCAGTTCGCCAGCAGCAGCGCCGCCGCCAGGGGCCAGGCGACGCGTCGCTGGAGGGGGGTAAGCTCAAGATGGACCGAGCGAGCGAACGTGAACCTGAACAGGATCAGCGCCGCGAAGATCTGCGCGGCCGTGAACAAAAGCGGATTGCACGCAACGGCGGCGGCGATCTGGCCGCCTAAGAGGCTCATAACACCGCGCGTAGACCCGCACGTCGGACAAGGGAAGCCCGTCAGGCGCTTAAACAAACACAGATGCGGGACGCGCCCGACGTATCGGCCCACAAGGACCCCCGCGGCGCCGCCGGCCAACCAGACACTGACCACCGCCACCGCCCAACGGGGCCAGTTCGGTAAACGCGACGCCCTCTGGAGCTTCAGTTTCATTACAGTTGCTGGGGGGTCAGCAGGACATACAGGCAGCTGTTATGGCGGCGATCACAACGATGACCAGCCATACCGCAATTACAGCTAGGTAAAGAATGGTGGCGATCATACCCAGGATCTTACCGGCCTGCGTGGTACCGCGCCCGGATGGGTCCATCCGCCCGGCGTCCATCTCTCTCAGATCGCTCTTGCCCATCACCCAGGCGATAATCCCCAGAACGAAGCAGGTCAGAAGTCCCAGAATACCCAACGCAAGGACCGCCCCGCCGCGATTCGGCCGCAGGCCCGCTGGGGGCCCTGCAACCGGTGGGAAGGCGGTCAACAGCGCTGCGACCGTCCCGGCCGGTACCCATTCAGCCATACCTTCAGTCCAGACCAGGTCGCCCGGTCCAACCCGGCCTTGCTGGGCCCACTGGCACAGAACCTCTTCGGCGATCGGGCCGTGCTGCTTACCCGCAACAACGCAGTACCACTGACTCATCGTAATTACCTCCGCTAATTCAGCCGCTACTGGCAGCTGGGTGCATTAAGGTTTTGCTGAAACTGCACAGAGTGCTTGGCTGGTGGCAGTTGCACCAAAACCTTAACGCCTCTTCGAGCCACTGTAAGACGGGGCCGATCAGGACAAGCTTAAGATGGCGGCCCCGGAAGCTGCGCGGTAAGTGCGGCGGGGCCGGTTTCGCCAACACCGGTCGGTAACTGTTCGCCCGCCGGAGCCAGATCATCATAGAACCGGGCGAAGCTTGCTGCCATGTACGGCCAGAGCCACAGCAACCCAATCCCCAGCGTAAGTATGCACAACAAGCTCCATCCGACGAAACGCAGGCCCAGGCAAAACAGCTTCCACTTGCGTCCGACCATGAGCTGCTTGCTCTTGCGTATCGCTTCCAGCGGGCCCAGTGTCTTGTCATCGGCTAGTAGATAAAAGGTCTGGGAGTACCGATAGGCGGCGATGATCCCAGGGACAATCAGCAGCAGCAACCAGAGAAGGGTGAACACGGCCATCAACAGATATGCACCGAGCGCCTTGGAGAAATACTTGAATCCGGCAAACAACATGCCCAAATCGGCCCTTCGGCCGCGGGAGAAAGTCATAAAGAAGATAACCCCACCCAACGTCAGCGGCCCGCCGATAATCAGTGTCACGATGCTTCCCGACAGCTGAACGCGTGAAAGAGAACTGACAAGATTTGACGGAACTGCACTGAGCAGGAACAGCAGCAGGCTGAATGCGATGGGCAAGCTCCACCGGCCGCGCAGAAGCTCGCGGGCCTGGCGAGTGATCTCGCAGTTTGCCGTCTGCCCGCCCGTACCGCCCGGAGGGGCGGCGGGGACCATCGAGTTGACGGGAGGGGGCCCGGACGCCCCGCCCGCAAACAGCTGCGGGAAAACCGTCCCGGCCTCCGCCCAATCGCCCATCCCCTCAGACCACACGTAATCGGTGGACTTTACTTTCCCCTGGGCGATCCAACTTTCAAGGATGTGCTGCTCCACCGGTCCATATTGATCCCCGGATACACCGCAATACCACTGACTCATCGTAATTACCTCCGCCAATTCACCGGCTGCTGTGCCCGACGGATCGCCCGAGGGGCTCCTGCGACATGTCGGGGGTGAAACTATA
>DAOVQV010000064.1 GCA_030628445.1 Phycisphaerae bacterium
AGTGTGTTGTCGGACAGGAACTTAAGGTTGTCGCCGTAGCACAGCAGGTTGTTGCCTTCCCATTCGCTCATGGGCAGCTCCTTTGTGAGCTTATCCCCTGAATTCGGGATAGGAAGCATCGTACGACCGTTCCGGGGGTGAATCAATCGTCAAACACGGCGCGTCCTTCCTTCTTTCTGTGAACCCCACGTGAATTGCTGGCGCTTTGTCGTGTGCGCCGCTTTTGGTAGGCCAGTTCGTAGGCTGGGCCAACCCCGGTTCATCGGGAGCGGCCCACCTTCAGCGCTCCACAAACCACGGCACCCCCGCCCTACGGGGGCTTTCCTTCTTTCGCTGTCTTGGTGGGCACGCCTGCCCGCCCTACAACTGCACAAGCCACGGCACCCAGCGCCGAACCGATGTGCAAAAGAAAGGCCCACGGCCTCCCGGCCGTGGGCTTTGTGGGTCCGCAAAGACACTCTGACATTCTTCGACTTCCCGCGCCAGCAATACCGCACAGGATACGCAAACGCGCGGCGTGGTCTCCCGACCCGCCGCGTCACGTAAATGCGCGGGCACGCCTGCCCGCCCTACGACCTATTCTGCGCGCGCACGGCCGCACGGGGGGCGCCGATTGCGGCCGAAAAACTGAAAAGAATATCGTCCGGCCGGGCCGGGCCTTGCCGGGTCCCACCGCCCAAAACGACCATCCTTGCGCGCAAATATCGTGTCACCGCACGTAGTATGGAGGCGCTTTGTGCGCCCGATCGGCGAATTGAAAATCCAATAGGGATCGATCTGGACAGATCTGGACGGGGCGGGGGCAGGCGACTCGCGCGACCGGGCGCGAAATTTTTCGCCGGCCGCGGCGCGAAATGCGCAAGCCCCTCCGGGCACAGGAGCTATCGTTTTGCCGACCTGCTACAAACTGCGACAATCTGCGAGAAAGTGTGGCCGGCTGCGACAGGCTGCGACAAACGGTGGCCGGCCGCGACAACCGGCGAGTTTCTGCGAGTTTCCGCGGCCGGGGGCGACAACCGGCGGGCCCGCCGGAGAGACTCCCACAATTCACTTTCGATTCTAAGGATGATTTCAAGAACGTATGTTGGCGCTGGCGGCGAGGCGCGGTATAATGCGTAATCAAGCTTTGAATTGTGAGACCGAAGCGGCGGGACGAGAGATATGCTCGTCCCGGTCAATTCATAAGAGGCGTAGCATTCAAGTTCGCCTCGTCTGTTCGTGCCGGGCGGAGGGTACACAGTGTCTTGGCTCGCTCGAAACCGGGCCTCCGATAGGTCGGGCCGGAGTCGTCGTAGGGATCCTTCAGCGGTATCTCCGCGCTGTCCCTGGGCGGACGCATGGGACCACAGATGGAAGGGGCTGGAGCGGCTTGAGGCAAGGCTGCTGTTGTCGGTGTACAGCCCCGGCGGCGACGGGGTTATAGGTTCGCTGTCTGTCTCGGACCTGGTCCTCAACGCACACGACCGGGTCATCATCGACATCGACGCGGCCGCGAAGACGAACGACCAGATCCAGATCAGTAATATTCTGAGCCTTAACGGCATCCTGGATCTGCACCTGAGCAATTCATCCTCGCTTCAGATTGGGGATGTGTTCGCCCCCATCAGCTTGGCCAGTGGGACGATAGGCGGGGCGTTTCTTGCGATCGACGGGCTTGACGCGACAGGCGGGCTCGATCTGGTAAGTATCCAAGGCCCATCCTCCCTGATGTTCGTCGCCACCGACTTACCAAGCGGGGACTTGACAATCTCCGTTGACCAGCAGACCGAGGCGGACTCGCTTGTGAGTTTCTTCACAGCCGGGACGACGAACGGAACCAGCGACAGCGTCAGCGTCACCGGCAGCATTCACGCGCTGGGCCAGACGATCTTCGGGGGACTGAGCTTCACCGAGTCCCTGGACGCCTCGGAAGTCTTCCTGAATATCAACGTTGATGCAACCGGATTGCCCGTTGGCGACCAAAGCAAGGTCACGCTCGCTTCGGGCGGGTCCGATCTTATCGACGTGTTTGGGACGGGTGGCTTTGAGGTTCGGGCCCGGACTCATGCGACGTCCCCGGGACTGAATTTGGGTGTAGGCGGGTTCAGTGTGACCGGCTATACGTTCACCCCGCAGGCGGGCGGAAGCGGGACACCCGCGTCGAACGGAGCGACGGGAACCATCGGACCGCTATCGCTGACAAATCTGAACGCCGCACTGAGCGGATTCCAACTGCACAATCAGCAGATCGACGTGGATGTGGGTTTCACCGCGAGCATGGCACAGTTCGATTTCGCTCCTTCCACTCACGGCGGGACGGATGGTAACGGGGATACGAACCCCGGCGGGATTACCGCCAAGGCGACGACGGTGCAAGGGACCTTCGGTGTGCAGGCCGGTTACGACGGGAGCAGTGTCAGCGGTCTCGCCGCGTCAGGGGCGTTCGCCTTCTCGGCGTCGAGCTTCGATCTCGAAGTCCCCGACGTTCTGAAGGCGTCGGCCATTGGTGGGGTCTCGTACAGCTACGATCCCGACGCCTCAGAGTCCCAGGAGATACTCAGCATCGGGGCTCTGACCGTTGAACTTCCGAGCTTGAACATCACCGGTAGCATCACACCACCTTCCGGGTCCACCGATCCGGGTTTGGTGGTTCGCGGGGACGGGTTCCGATTCGGGTCTCTGACCGTCACCCTCAATACCGATCCGGGAAACGCCATCACCATCGGTTCCCTGGTCAAACTCGAAAACCCGGGACTGAACATAACGGACTTCGAGGTCACCTATGGGCAGGCGATCTCTTTTAACGGATCGATAAGTCTGACAGCCAGTTCCTTCCGCCTGGGACCCCAGACGGGTAACTTCTACGCCCAGGGAACCAGCATCGTCACTTCCCTGAGCTTCACCAATAACATTCCCGACGGGATCACACTGACGGCCGGGTCCCTGTCCTTCCAGCTGGGCTCGTACATTTCCGCATCTGCGAGCAGCATCGTATTCAATCCGACCGCCGCTAACGACGAGGAGTTCCTCGACGTCAACGGTGAGCTGACGGGCTCGCTGAACCTCGACAGTCTATTCAGTGGATCCACGGGGCTGTCCATGTCCGGTTCGGTCGGGCGATTCGCCGTCATGGGCGATGGAACATTTGTTCCCGACGCGGGGTTCAACGTCAGTTTCAGCGTAAACGCCTCCAACTTGGACGACCTGCTGCCTGGAGCGAATTTCCCGAGCTACTTACCCATCGCCAAAGACCTGGGTGGAAGCATCCAGATCTCCTGGCCGGACTTCAATACCGATCCCAGTCGATTCCTGATCCTGCTATCGCTCAGCGCGGGCGGATCCATCGGGCCGGTGACCATAAGCGGGAGCATCACCAACCTGGCGATCGATACCGCGAAAATCGCCGAAGGCAAATTCCCGATCATCGACATCGAGTCCTTCAGCATCAGCGCCTCGGCCGACCCCATCTTCGGAGGAACGCTGAGCGGGTCGCTGTTGATGGGGACGGTCAAGTTCAACGATCAGGGCGAGCGGCTGCCCGCTTCCACGGGGATCACCAACCCCGATGCGATCGCCGAGACCGTGATCTACGTCGGGATAACAGGCGAGTTCACGATCGCCAACCGTGGGGGCTTCAAGCTGATGTTCGGGCTGTCGGAACTCGGACCGCTCATGGCGTACGTCAAAGCCGATGTCCCTATTCTCCTGGAGCCCAACAGCGGTCTGACGCTCAGCGGGTTCCGCGGCGGGATTACCTTCAACGCAAGCGCCTTCCCGAACATCACCGACCCGGTGGACCTGCGCAGCCCGATGTTCAAACCGGCGCGCAGCCTCACCGACGCCGAGTGGTTAACGAGCCTCCAGCAACTAGTCGTGAACCAGATGGGCGGGAATCCGGGTTATCTGTTCACGATCGATCCCGCCGATCACAGCGCCAGTTCCAGCGCGTGGGTGACCAGTCTCGATCTGGGATCCCTACCCATACCGTTCCGCGACGAGCTGCTCGCGCGCGGGTACGCCCTATCGAGCAAGACGGGTGTGGTTCAGATAACCGCCCTGGACGCCGGGGACGTGTGGTTAATCAACGATCGGGGATCGGAGTTCCTCATCGAGAAGGGCTCCACCGGGACGTTCAGCGTGTACTCGATCGGATTCTCCCTTGACGGCGCCTTCGTTCCCGATCTGGGCAGCGCCTCCACAGCCACCGACGTCAGCGGGCTGGTGGATGCCTTCGCCGTAGCAGGCGTGACGCTCTCGCCCGCCGCCACCGTCTCGGTCCTGACCGCCGGTGAAGAATGGGAGATCGACGACGGCGGGACGGTATTCGCCCTGAAGAAGAAGGGCGATTCCGTCAGCGGCGTCGAGCGGATCATCGTCACCGGCGGGAACGGGTCCTTCGCGTCGATGGACCAGGTCATCAAGATCGAGGCCGGGTGCACGATCTACTCGCAGTATGCCGCCGATTTCATGCAGATCCTCGCCGACATCATCGTCACCACGGATGGGAACATCCTGATATCCGGCGACGCCGAATTCTTCAGCGGACAATTGGTAGTAAACGCCAAGATATACATGAACCTGGCGGACCTCGACGCCGGGACCGGGAAGATATTCTTCCTTTCGGACATGCCCGCCGATACTCGCATCTTCTCGATGCATGGGTTCCTCTCGTTCGGTTTTCTGGACGACGATGACGGCGACGGTGTGGGCACGCTGATAACGGATCCGGCGGATCTTGGTGAAGCTGACGCATTCCAGCTTGAACTGGCCGGTTCGCCAACGCAGGGCGTCGCGCTGTTCGATGCGATGGGCTTCCAGAAGCTCCGCCTGGGGGGGCAGGCCGATCCTGGCTCCGGCCTCGATCAGTATGGCGAGGCGACACTGACATTCACCGAGCAGGACATCCGGCTCCAGTTCAACGCGAACCTCTCTGCTGAGGGGCTAATCTCCGCCGGGAGCTTCGTATCCGCAGCCGGTGACTTCACCTTGGACTTCTCCACCGACTTTGACATGTGGGGCGTCGCGAGGCTAACGATCAGCACGGCTGACATCTACCCGCTCACAGTAGCGGGTATCAGCGGGAACGTAGACGCCACGCTGAAGCTCAACATCTCCGATGACCCCCACGACGTGACGCTCGAGCTGCCCGGACAGAGTCCGGTAGATTACCACCTGGAGGCCTATTCCTTCGGTGTCTACCTGTACGGTGATCTTACGTTCGATTTAGGTCCGATTCAGCAGGAGCTGGTGGGAGCGTTCGCCCTGGAGGGCAGCGCCACCGACGGGTTCTCTCTGTTCATGCTCGCCTCGATGCCCATACCCCTGGGCCCATTAACCGTCGTCTCCCCGGTCCAATTTGAGATGCTTGGACTGTTGATCATCAACGAGACCGGTTTTGCCGGCCGGATCGAGGCAGCGGTGCATGATGATAACCTGCCCGAAGTAATCCTCGACTTCGATGCAGAGTTGCAGCTCTTCATCAATTCCACGGGTCTGGAGCAGACCTACGAGATTCCAACCGAGTTTGCAGACAAACTCGAACAGGTGATTCCACAGGAACTGTCCGATCGCCTCGCTGCTGCCGCCGGTATCATCAGCATCTCCGCCGGCGCCCCGCAGCTCGACGGGTCTTACGATCCCGATGGACCCTACTTCGTCTTCCAGGGCGGGGGGTACCTGACTATCGCCGACACCTTCATGCTTGACGGAAACTTCCACATGGAGATCTCCTCCGGCGGGTTCGAGCTGGAGGCCGACGCCAGTGTGCAGATCGGTCCGCTCGGGTCGGTGCAGGCCTCGGGCTTCCTGGATCTCGGACCCGACGGGGTGGCGGGGGCTTTGCAGCTGACGGGTTCCATGGACCTGGGCGTCTTGAGCTTGTCCGGATATGCCGCCGTGGAGTTGAACTACAAGGACGACGGTGACCCCCAAACCGATGACTCGATCACGGTGTACCGCTACTACGACCCCGCCACGCACAGCGTGATCCCCGCCAGTGGAACCCCACTGGCGGCGACCCTCGCCCCGTATACGTTGCAAGTGTTTATCGGCGGACAGCTGCAAATCGTCGGGGGCTTCACGCTATACGGTAGCTTCGAACTCGTCGACAACCCCGACGTTTTCAGCATAACCGTGGAGGCCGAGCTCCGCAGCTTCTTCGACATTGTGACCATCGACGTCGATGGAAGCGCCGAGATCTTCAAGACCAACAACCCCGGACTGGTCCTGAGCATTAACGTGAACGATCTGTCGTTCGGGTTCGATCCGATCTTCACCATAGGGGCGGACAACACATCCCTCTACATAAACACGCGCTCGGGTCAGGAAGCGGGGTACATCGATATCCAGAGCGTCGAGGCCTCGCTTTTCACGGTTCTGAACTTCAGTGGCAGCGCGCACGTGGGATACGCTGACGGGGTGTTCGAACTGCGCGGAACGCTGAGCACGAGCTTCTTCGACGTAGCGAGCATGTCCGCAGAGGTGATGTTCAACTCCCGGGGCGAGTTCTACATCTCCGCTTATGGCAGCATGTGGCTGGGCGCGGGGAACACCGGTATCAGCGGACAAGCCGGGGCCACTATCAGCTACCTCGCCGATCACGGCGCTCCGGTCCTCGAACTCGGTCCGAACGACCTGTTCGTCTCAGGATACATCAGCGGAAGCGCCAAGCTCTTCGGGTGGAGCTTCGCCTCACTGAACGCTGATTTCGAGTACGACGGATCCAGCGGAGAGATCAGCGTCGAGCTGTGCGTCTCGATCGACCTTCTGCTCGATACGCTGGATATCTGCGTCCCGTTCACTATCGGGTTCTTGAAGGTCCCGCCGCCGGTTTACCTCGCCGGTAACAGCAGCGATCCGAGCAACGCCACCACCGCCAGTGACGGAACCTACCGCTTACCCCAGTGGGCGGGAAGGGCGCTGCACCTCAACGTGGGTACCCGCGGACAGTACCGCAACCTCGCCGTGAACCAGATCAATGAATTCTACTATCTGGAGGCGATGGGACCGGGTAGCACTCAAGGTCAGGAGATCAAAGTCGTCGGGATGGGGCGGACACAGGTTTTCGATAACGTTACAAGCATCGTCGCCAATACCGGCAGCGGGCAGGACCACGTCGAGATCAATTCGAGCGTCAGCGTGCCGGTCACACTGTACGGCGGTTCGGGGACGGACCGCCTGGAGCACTACGGGACCGGTTCCGCGACGCTGTACGGGCAGGACGATATCGATCTGCTTTACAGCGGCGCCGCGGCCGCGACGATTTACGGCGGAGCGGGACGCGACCAGATCACCGCCGGGCCCGGAGCAGACAGCGTCTACGCCGGCGAAGATGACGATCCGGTTCTCTGGACCGCCGGCGCTGGGTCCGACGCGGTTCTCGAGGGCGGGACGGGGA
>DAOVQV010000222.1 GCA_030628445.1 Phycisphaerae bacterium
ACTCCCATCGACTGACGGGCTTGGTGGCGATGGTGAAGATCTGCTTGGTCCGGATGTCCCAGCTGACCACAGCGGTCGAGACAAAGATCGTAACCAGGATCAGCAACATTTGCGTGGACGACAGACCGTAGGCGAGGAAGGTCCTGATCTTCCCGGCCAGCGTCCCGTCACCTTCCATAACCGCCGGGAGGACCGCCAGCAAGACGCCCAGCAGGATGATGAACATCACCGCGATTTTCATTCGCAGGCACTGGGCGAAGGTATGCCTCGTAACAGCCCAGATGCTGCGCATCGTCATCCCTCCTTCTGCTTGGCGGGGCCCTGACCGGTCAGATCGTCAATCACGCTGCGGTCGGCTTGGGTCTGCTTTTTGGCGGGCTTAGGTGAGCTGGACCCGGCGGTCTGCGCCGTGTCGTGGTCGACCGGCTCGCCCTCGTGTGGGACGAGTCCGGCCAGGACATCTTGGGCCGGTCCGGCGGGTTGCTCGGGAGCCTCCGGGGTGTGTTCGGCGACCGGTTGCTCAGCAGACGCCCCCGAGACGAGCTGCTCGATAATCCGCTGCGACGCGGGCTGGTCGGGGCGAAGGAACTGGGCTACAGGCCCGGAGGCGACGGCCCCGCCGGTGGCGAGCTTTTGTCTTTGGGCCTCGCCGACGATTCGGATGAACAGCGTCTCCAGCTTGTCCCGCGGCGCCGCGACATCCACAAGGCTCTTACCGGCCGACGCCAGCATGCCCTTGAGCTGCTCCAGCTGTGCATCGTCAAGGGCCTCCGTGGTGATCTGTGTCCGCCCCTGCTGGGCCAGAAGCTCATCCACCTGACCCAAAGCCCTTTTTCTGCCCCCATACAGGATGCACACGCGGTCGCAGACGTCCTCCACGTCGGCGAGAAGATGGCTGGCGAGGATCACGGTCTTCCCTCGCTGTGCGAGCGTGCGAATGAGGTCCTTGAACTGCCGCGCCCCGATAGGATCCATACCCGCGGTGGGCTCATCCAGAATCAGCAGGTCCGGATCGTTGATCAGTGCCTGGGCCAGGCCGATGCGCCGCTGCATCCCCTTGGAGTATTCGCCGATTCGCCTGTGTGCCACGGGGCCCAGCCCGACCATGTCCAACAGCATCTTGGTGCGTACTGTTCGCTTCCGGCGGTGCTGGTGAAACAGACGCCCGTAAAAGTCCAGCGTCTCCGTGGCGCTGAGGAAAGGATACAGGTTCGTATCCTCCGGGAGGAAACCGATCCGCGACTTGATCCTCACGTTCGTCGGGCGCCTACCGAACACCGCAATCCGTCCTCGCGTGGGGAAGAGCAATCCCAGGATCATCTTCAGCGTGGTGGTCTTACCGGACCCGTTGGGTCCCAGCAGGCCGAAGACCTCCCCGCCGCGGATCTGTAGGTCCAGATCGGCGACGGCCGTAACCTTCTCGCGAAGCCAAAAATCGCGGAAGACCTTCGTCAGCCTGACGGTCTCAACCACAGTTCTATCTGATCGGCTCATCGTGCTGATCGCAACGGCCGGGGAGGCAGAATCGCCCGCGCCGAGCTACTGTTCCTGCTGTCTGGAGGCCTTGAGCTTCTCCCGCCGGATCCGGTTACGGACCTCTGCGTCGCGCTTCACCCTCAAGACGGTCTTGTTGTTTCCCAAGGTAAGATACACCTTCTCGTTCGTCGGCGCGCTGAGGATCTCCTCGCGTGCGGCGGCCCACAAGCGCCGCAGCATGAACTGCGGGGCCTTCCGGAACTCCGGGAGCAGCTGGTTGAAGCGTTCGGCCCGGGTCTTGACGGACTCGATGGTGCCTGTTCTGTAGGCGGAGGCCTCGGCAATGATCTTGCTGGCCTCGCCGCCGATCTTTCGACTGACCAACAGTGCGTCTATCTGCCCCATCAGGGCCGCGGCCTGTTCTTCGGCGCCGCGCGTCCTGGCGGCTTCGTATCGCCCGATCAGCCCGTCCCGTCTGCGGCGATCCTCCGCCAAGACCGCGCCTTCGTGGCGTGCAAAGACCACCCACGGGTGGCCGACGAACTCGTCATAGTGCACACCGGCGGCGGCGCTGAGGGTTTTCCTTGCTTCAGCAATGGCCTCGTCCATGATCTGCTGTCGCTGCTGCGAGGCCCGCTGCGCCGCCTCGTACGCCGGGCGGGCTTTCAGCGGCCAGGAGCGGTTAACCAGCACAATAGCGTTGATATTCACCGCCGGATCCTGGTAGGGGCCGACTTCCAGCAGCGAATCGAGCCGCCGCTGCGCTTGGAACTTGACGTCGTCGGTAAAACCCTTCGACCCCGACCAGATGTTGTCGGCGGTCCTCCCGGCGGCGACGTGAATCGTCGCGGCACATACGACGGAACGAATCAACTCTTCCAGGTCGGTGACGTGGCGCAGGTAGGGTATCGGATCTCGCACCGCGAACGTGCAGATGAGCTTGACGTGCATCAAGTTGCGGTCGCCGGTCAGCAGCGCCCCGTCAAGGACGGGCCTGAGCCCCGCACCGGGAATCGGAAGCTCGCTGACATCCTTAAGCCTGTGCTCGGGCGCCACGTGCATCCAGAAGTCGGATATCTCCATGGACTTTTCGCGAACGTCCACCACCTCGATATCGCCGATCGGGAAGGGCCAGTTATACACCAAGCCCGCCGCGGCCGTCCCGACCGCCCTACCGAAGACCTTCCGGACGCCAACTTGTTGCTCCTCGATGCTGCTTATCCCGGTTCCCAGGAACGCAATGACCACGCCAACCATGATCAGACGCAGCAGCCGAAAGCTTACGCGCAGCGCGTCGGAGAGGCTCTGGGCGGCGGGGTCGCCCACCGGGCTTTGGGCACTTTCCAGTCCCCCGCCGGCTCGCTGCGGGTCGGACAGTCGTCCATCGTCTAACTTCCGGACCATCGTGTCGTCTCCTGGGGCCTGGGGGGGGAGGTTAGTTTCGGGATCTCGATCGCTTGGTGTCATCTGAACTGTTCCATGGCTTCGCCGTCGGAAGGGACGGACCTTCTCTGAACCACTTGACCGCCGGGAGCTCCGAGCCGTCCAATATGATCAGGCTGTTGGACCTAAGTTCCGTCTTGAGCGACTCAAGGGACCGAAGGAAGGCGCTGAGCTCGGGGTTCTTTGCGAACTCCTTATAGATCTGGGCGGCGGCGCGGTCGCCCTCGGAGCGGATTTCCGCGGCCTTTCGATTGGCGAAGGCGACGATCTTATCTCTTGCGGACTTGGCGCGTTCCCGAATCGCCAGCGCGCGTGCTTCGCCTTCAGCCCGGTACGTCTCGACGTACTTCTCCCGTTCCTTCTTCTGGGCGTCGATAACGGCGGAGCTGACCGTTTTGGGAAACCCGAACAACTTGATGCCCACACCGGAGACCCGGACGCCGTAGTCTTGGTCGACCTGGTCCTTCAGCTCGGCGAGGATCTCTTCGATGGGCTTGTCCTCGCGGGCGCCCACCTCGCGGGCATTCCAGGCATCGACGTCGAAGCCGCCTTGGCCACCGCCGCCGGAAGAGGGCGGGCTGGCCGCCAAGTTGATGACGAAGGCCGCACCAC
>DAOVQV010000270.1 GCA_030628445.1 Phycisphaerae bacterium
AGCCGTTTCTCCAGCACGTCATTGGTCGGATTCATCAGCCGCGAATAGATGTTCCCGAATTCCTTCAGCGCAAACAGATTGGCGGCGTGGTCGGTGTCCTTGAACACGTAGCTGGTCGTTGCGTAGATGGGCACGGCCCGGGCGGTGGTGGTGGGATCGGGCTCTTGCCCGGCATGCAGGGCCTTGGTGCCCAGTCGGTACTGGTCGGGTTCGCTCATCTTGTTTCCTTTCCGGTTACTCTAAGCGGTCTTGCATAAGTTCGTAGCGGTTGGGACGGTCCAGAGCCGGCAAATTCGCAGCATGCGCCCCAACAAACTTATCTAAGACCGCTTAGCTGTTGCTCACCAGGTGATCGAATAAGGGCGAAGAAAGATACCGCTCGCCGAAGTCGGGCAGGATTACGACGATGGTCTTACCTGCGCTGCCCGGCCGCGCGGCGACGATTTCGGTTGCTTTCAGCGCCGCTCCGGAGGAGATGCCCACGAACAACCCCTCTTCTTTCGCCGCGCGCCGGGCCAAATCAATGGCGTCTTCCTGGCCGACCTTGATCACCTCATCGACCACGTGCATGTCCAGGACGTCCGGGACGAACCCGGCGCCGATTCCCTGGATCTTGTGGGGTCCGGGCGTCACCTGCTCGCCCGCTGCCGATTGAGACAGCACGGGGCTTTCGGCCGGTTCGACAGCGATCGCCTGGAGGGTACCCTTGCGCTGTTTGATGGCCTCCGCCACGCCGGTAATCGTCCCGCCGGTGCCCACGCCGGCGATCACAATGTCCACCTGTCCGTCGGTGTCGTTCCAGATCTCCTCGGCCGTAGTCTTGCGGTGAATCTCCGGATTGGCCGGATTGTTGAACTGCTGGGGCATGAACGCTCCGGGCGTCTCGGCGAGCAGGGATTCGGCCTTTTCGATTGCTCCCGGCATGCCCTTCTGTGCTGCGGTAAGCACTACTTGGGCCCCCAGCGCCCGTAGAACCTTCTGCCGCTCGACGCTCATGGATTCCGGCATGGTCAGGATGCACTTGTACCCACGAGCTGCGCAGACAAACGCCAGCGCAATACCGGTATTCCCGCTCGTCGGTTCAATGATTGTCGTTTCAGGGCCGATCTTCCCATCACGCTGGGCAGCATCTATCATCGCTACGCCGATCCGATCCTTCACGGAAGCCAAAGGATTGAAACACTCCAGTTTCCCCAAGACGATGGCTTCCGACTGGATCACCTTGCGAATCTTCACCAGCGGCGTGTTCCCGATTGTCTGGGTAATGTCTTCATAGATGCGGGGCATGAAGCAACTCCTTCCTGGCAGAGCCGGGCCGGACCGGCGCTAGGGGTATCTTCCCGGCGACGATTTCAGTCATGCCTTGCATCTATCCATCCTCCGCCGACGAGGTGGTCTGATTGGTAGATCACCGCCCCCTGTCCGCACGTAACAGCAGCGACAGGTTCGTCAAACGTCACCTTGAAGGTGTCGGGGCCGGTGATTGCGACTGTCCCCGGCGATCCACGGTGGTTATAGCGAATCTGGATGACGCCCTCAAGGGACGCCGAGACGTCTGTATGCCAGTTTGCCCTCGAGGCCGTCAGGCGTCTGGAGAAGACCTCTTGCGACGTGCCGACGGTGACGGTGGCTGTGACGGGGTCAATCCGCGTTACGTAAAGCGGCTCGCCGACCGCCACGCCCAGACCCCGCCTCTGCCCGATTGTAAAACGAGCGTATCCGTCGTGAGTCCCCAGGATGTGCCCGGCCGAATTGACAATCTTCCCGGCTCGCAGCGCTTCTGGAGCGCGACTTCGAAGCAGGCTGACGTGGTCTCCATCCGGCGCGAAGCACACTTCCTGGCTGTCCGGTTTCTCGCTTACCGCAAGGCCCATTTGTCGAGCGATGTCTCGGACATGCGCCTTACCTTCCAACTGCCCGATAGGCAGCAAGATGCGGTCCAAGCGGTCTCGGGTAATCCCGAACAGTGCGTAGGATTGGTCCTTATCGCGGTCCCGCGCCCGTAGGACGCGGGGGCGGCCCTGCAGATCGGCGATTCGGGCATAGTGCCCGGTGGCCACATACTTCGCGCCCAACGCGTCGGCCAGGCCGAAGAGGCGCCCGAACTTGATCTTCGTATTGCACTCGATGCATGGATTCGGAGTTCGGCCGCGAACGTATTCAGCCACAAAATGCTCGATGATCGGCTCGAAGTCATCCCAGACAGGTAACGTGAAGAAACGGATCTTAAGCATCCGAGCCACACTGCGGGCATCGCGAGAGTCCGCGGGACAGCAGCAGGTCCCGCTCGGGCCCTGATCGTCTTCGGTGCGGCCCAAGCACAGGAATACGCCGGTTACGTCGTATCCCTCCTGCCTCAGCAAGGCTGCGGTAACAGCAGAGTCGACCCCGCCGCTCATTGCCACCAGAACCTTGTCGTTATGCTTGACCACCTTCGCTCCGAGTTGTCGGTTCTTCCAACACTTCGTTCATCGATCCGCTCCGCAGGCCTTCGAGGTCCAGCGATACGTAAGTATAGCCCAGACGCTTCAGCTCACCGACGATTTGCTGCCTCTGGGCCAGCACCTCGTCGCACCTGTCCGACGGGACTTCTATCCGCGCAAGTGGGCCGTAGTGGCGGACGCGGCAATGCTCGAAGCCCAAGTCCTTCAGCACATACTCGGCCTTCTCGACGCGCAGCAGCTTCTCGGGGGTGATCGCGCTGCCGTATGGTAACCTGCTTGCCAGGCACGCCATGGCCGGCTTGTTCCAGGTGGGCAGGCCGATGTCTCGCGAGGCGGCGCGGACATCGTCCTTGGTTAACCCCGCCTCCAGTAGGGGACTGCGTACCCCAAGCTGTTTTGCCGCTTTCATGCCCGGCCGAAAGTCGCCCGCGTCGTCGTCGTTTGCTCCGCTTACCACGGCCCTGAAGTTGCGCTCGGCGGCGAGTTCATTCAGACGAGTGAACAGGTCTTGCTTGCAGTAGAAGCA
>DAOVQV010000007.1 GCA_030628445.1 Phycisphaerae bacterium
ACTTGTACCCGGGTATACTCATCCCCCAGCGCCTGAACGCGCGCCAAGCGTCTTGCTAATTCTAGCAGGCGCTGTCGGTGCCCGCCGTCTATCGACGATGGGTCTGAAAGATGGCGTCGCAGTTCCGCGAGACTGACCACTCGGCCTCCTTGCCGTTGGTCTGCCCCGCACGGCCTTTGCTGAGGGATGAGCATATGACGACTCCTTTCTTCCGGGCGAACGTCCCTGTCGCAGCCGACACCGCAGTCCTTTCTGGGCCGGTGAATCCTACTGTATCGGTCTTTGTTCGGTTTCCGGATGCATACGATCCGAGGCCTCGTACAGCACTTCTCCATAGCTGGGCAGGGCCTCTTCGACATGCTGCTCCCACTGGTCCGTGGGCCAGATCTCGATGTGATCGAATACGCCCACCAACGTCACCTTCTGGGAGGTGACCGCACGCTGCATGGACTTCTCGGGCAAGACCACCCTGCCCTGGGAGTCCGGCTTGAGCATCCGAGCCATCGCGAACAACAGATCAATCTTCCGTGTGTCCCTGCTGGGTAAGGGGGATCGCTTCAACGTGGCGACCAGGCGGCGATAGTACAGGTCCGGATACAACCAGAGGTGACGATCCGGACCCAACACTAGAAAGAAGTTCTTCCCATCTTCGGACGCTACGATTTGCTCCCGCAACGCCGCACTGATCGCCAAGCGATGTTTCGCGTCAATCGTCTGCTCGAATTCGCCGACAAACAGTGCCATCGCCAGGTCCTTGTTCCCGCTTAGCGGGATCGGCAGGGAAAATACACCACCAATAGGGAATCGACAAGAAAAAAATATTCGATGAGTGATTTTTTCTTTGAGCCGATTCCTAACAGACACCGGACCGCTGCAATTTGTTGCGCTAATATGGCAGCTTGAGCCCAATATATTGCGTGCAGGGGCTACCAAAAATTTTTTCGGCTTGCCAGGACCGACTTGTCAAACAGCAACCGCCCAAGCGGTTAGTCCACAACAAGACGTGTTCGAGTTATCGGTCAGGGGACTTGATTTGGATGAGCCGAATCTCGCAAGTTCTTAGCTATGCGTCGGCGGTTTGCACCGGACAACTTCCAAACCTTCCCGTCATTCGCCCGCCCGCGGCGACTTCAGCATACAGACGCTCATGGGCAGCCACGTTCGAGGCGATTGCGAACTGCTCGGCGACCCTCGCCCGCCCCGCCTCGCCAAGCCGCCTCCGCTCCCGCCGGTCACCCACGAGTTGAAGGATCGCCTCGGCGAGTGTCTGGACGTCGTCCGGAGCGACGAGCACCCCGGTTTGCCCGTCCACAACAACTTCTCGCAGCCCGGGAACCTTCGTGGCGATAACCGGCAGACCGGCAGCCATCGCCTCCGCAGCGGCCAGCCCGAACCCTTCCCAGCGACTGGGCATGACGAAGACGTCGGCCGCACTCAGCACGCCGCGAACATCCTCCACAAAACCCAGCAACCGAGCGAAACGCCCGCCCTCTCCGTGGCGAATGAAGTTCTCCACCAAGTCCCGCTTAGGTCCGTCTCCGGCGACGACCAGATTGACATGCTCGCCTCGCGCGCCAAGATGGCTGACCGCCCCCAACAGCCGGTCGATGCCCTTTTGATGGTCGAGCCGCCCCACAAACGCCAGCAGGACCTCCCGGGGACCTATGCGCCACTGGCGGCGCAGCTCTTTTCGCGCGGCGGGATCGGACGAGAAGCTCTCGATGTCCGTCCCGTTGGGGATCACGATATATCGCCAACGCGGTAACCCGCTGGCGCGGGCGTGGTAATCTCGAACCGACTCAGATACACAGACGATTCGCTCGCATCGCTCGGCGAAGAATCGCGCGTAGGCGAACTGCCACGGGCGAAACCGCCCTTCGGCGACGTGAACCGTATGCAGAAGATGCGGGACCCCCGCCAGGGCCGCAGCGGCCCGGCCGATAAGGTCGGCATGGAACAGGTGGGTGTGGAGGATATCAACGCGGGCGCGGCGCAGCAGATTGACAAGGCGCAAGAACTTGGGTAAGTCCAAACGCCACCGCACGCCGAGGACAGTCACCTCAACGCCGGCGGCGGTCAACATATCAGCGACCCGCCCGCCGCGAAGGGCCACCACCTGAACGTCGAAGCGCCGCCTGTCCAGCCGCCGGGCCAGCTCGTAGACGCATCGCTCGGCCCCGGCCAGCTCCAGCTCCGTAATCAGTTGACATATCCGCGTTCGCCGCATCTGGCGACCTCCAGGAAAAGATACATCTTATAGACCCGCCCGCCCCGTTCAACCGCAAAGACTGGCCGTCTTGAGACACCGCTGATATCCTTGGCGGAAAGGATCGGCCGATGAACCGGCGCCAACCTACAAGAGACGAACTGGCGGCGATGATTGACCACGCGATCTTGCGGCCGGATGCGACACTGGCGGATCTGACCGCCGCGTGCGATCTGGCGCGCCGAGTGCGGGTCGCCTGTCTCTGCGTGCGGGGCAGCGACGTGGGCGAAGTCAGTAGGGTTCTTTCCGGGACCGGCGTTCCCATCGGGACCGTAATAGGGTTTCCGCACGGGTGCTCCAGCACCGCGGCGAAGGTTTCCGAAGCCCGCCAGGCGGTCGGAGACGGGGCGGACGAGCTCGACATGGTCCTGAACATCTCGCGGCTGCGGAGCGGGCAGGTCGCATACGTCCGGGACGAGATCGCCGCCGTGGTGACGGCCTCCAAGGGTAAGTGCGTCAAAGTGATCCTGGAATGCTGCTACCTCAGCGCCGATCAGAAGGCCGCCGCGTCCCGGGCAGCCATCGCCGCCGGGGCGAAGTTCGTCAAAACCTCTACCGGCTTCGGACCGGGCGGGGCCACCGTCGAGGACGTCAAGTTCCTTCGCGCCCACGTGGGCGATCGGGCCGGTGTAAAGGCGGCCGGGGGTATCCGAACGCTCGCCGACGCCCTGAGCATGATCGCCGCCGGCGCGAATAGAATCGGAACCAGCAGCACCGAGGCGATCCTCGCCGAGCTGCCGGTCTGAGCTGGTCCACCCGATGGGGCAGCGCCCGCCCCTACTTACTTCTTGGCGGCCGCTATCATCTCGTCGATCGTCGTCACCGCTGCAGCGCAGATGCTGTCCGCCGCTCCGTAGTAGACCGTAAGCTGCCCGTCGGCGTCGGCGATCAACCCGTTTGAGAAGACCACGTCACCAAAGAGGCCCGCCCTTTCGTACTCGGTCTGCGGTTCCAGCACCGGGGCGCTGGAGCGGGCGATGATCTTCTCGGGATGGTCCAGGTCGCTGAGCATGGCGCCGAGGGTATACCGTCGCCCCTCGTCGCATGCGTGGAAGATCTCGACCCACCCCGCCTCGGTGCGGATCGGCGGCGCGCCCGCGCCGACGCGTTCGGACATCCAGCCCCGCCCCTGCGGCGCAAGCGTCATGTGATGATCGCCCCAGCTAAGCAGGTCCGGCGAATACCCCGTCCAGATGGCGGCCGGATTGAACTCGCTCTTGTAGGGCCGGTGCCGGCAGATGTACTTCCCGCGGACCTTTTGCGGAAAGATGCACACGTCCTTATTGTACGGCGGAAAGATTACACCGTGGCGCTTGAACGTCTTGAAATCCTCCGTCGACGCCAGCGCGACCGTCACACCCATCTGCGAGACCGCCGTGTACGTGATGTAGTATCGCCCGTCGATATGCGTTATCCTCGCGTCCTCACACCCGAACGCCTCATACGGCGCGGCCGGAAAGATCGCCGGGGCAGGATCAAACACGAAGTGCTCGCCGTCCTTGCTGCGTGCGACGCGCAGGTGTGACATGCTTGTAAGCAAGGTCCTCCCGCCATAGCGGTACTTCCGCGGGTCCGTCGTATCCAAGGCTGGATCGTCTTTGGGAATGTTCACCGTTCGGACCTCATCGGCGCCCGCGTCATAGACGAGTGTCGATACGGCTTCGGATGTCTGAAGCGGCGCCTCCGCGACCCGCACGACGAGCAGCACCTGCTTACCGAACCGCACGGCGCCTGGATTGAACGTGGATACGACCTTCAGGGCCGGTGCGGTCGGTTCCAGATCATCCGGACTCAGCAGCGGATTGGCGTCCATTCGTCTCATCATCGTCACTTCTTACCTTCCGCGCCGCGCCTGCGCCAACTGCCCGCCACCGCACTGACGATAAGGATAAGGTGCCCGACCGTCTCAGCGCCTTCTTCCAATGCGGTGTGAATGGCGTCCTCGCCCGGGATAATCGGGATGTGGCGCGCGCTGAAAACTCGCTTGGCGATCATTTGCGACAGCGCGTATGTGACCATCGCCGCCAGCAGCCACGATATGTGAGGCCAGTCGGGGGGCGACGCCGCAATCCGCTTGCGCCAGAGGATCGCCCAGGCGCCCGCCGTCCCGAACAGCGCAAAGATCACCCTGTCCATATGGGCGAAATGAATCTCCCTGCACATCAGCGACGCGACAAGGAAGGTCACAATGGCAAGAGGCCAGTTGCGCGTAATCGCCGTGCGGATGACGTAGATCGCCGCCGCGACCCCAATCAAATAGGGACCGATCTGCTCAAGGACGATTTGAAGACGTTCGTAGTCCGCCCCGAGCTTGTGCCCGACCGTAAGAGACACCACAACCGCCGGGCCAAACAGCATCGGTGACCAACTTATCCGCCTGGCCCATGGCTTCGTGGGCGTCTTTTTCGTCGTTGCGTCCAACCAAGCACTCCCAAACACCTCACCCGAGCAGCCCATTGCGACGGGTCGATACGATACCCCAACGCGCGGCGCAAAAAAAGGGTCTGTGCCGAAACCGCGCGGTCAGGTCGCCAAGGCCCATCCCGGATCATGACAATTGACGAAGGTGAATCCGCCATGTAGTCTCCGGGGTGCGTGTTGTGCGAGAAGTTAACGGGAGAACGCACATGCAGTTGCAATACAAAGGCGACTTCGACGAGGCGCTGAAGCGATTCGAGGGTTGGTGGGACTGTCAGATCATCGACCGTCCGCTTGTCAGCATCTCGGTTAAGTCCGATGGGGCGGTGAAACTCCCGGCCAAATCGCATCCGACGATCCGCCAGAAGTGGATGGACGTCCAGTACAACGTCGAACTGTTCGAGGGGTCCCTGGACGCAGCGGTATTCCTGGGGGAGACGTTCCCAAAATTCAGCCCGAACCTGGGCCCGGACGTATGCGCGTCGCTTTTCGGGGCTGAGCTTAAGTTCAGCGCGCGGACGAGCTGGTCAGTGCCGATCCTCGAAAGCTCCCGACAGATTCTAGGCCGCAAGCCCGATCTCGATAATGTCTATTGGCAGACGATTCGCGATATGACCGACCTTTCGCTTCAGCGGGGGGCGGGTAGGTGGGTGACGGGCATCACCGACATGCACACCAACGGCGATCTGCTGGCGGCCCTTCGCGGCCCGATGGAGTTGTGCCTGGACCTGGCCGACGACATCGAGGCGGTCAGGGCGGGATGCGAGCACGTGACGGATTTCTTCCCGACGATATACGAGGATTTGTGGGGTCGGATCGAAGCGGCCGGTATGCCCGCAACCACGTTCTGCCCGATCCTTCACGCCGGGAGGTCGTACATGACCAGCTGCGACTTTATCTGCCTGATCTCG
This sequence comes from Phycisphaerae bacterium, assembly GCA_030628445.1. Classification (GTDB taxonomy): domain Bacteria; phylum Planctomycetota; class Phycisphaerae; order SM23-33; family SM23-33; genus DAOVQV01. The sequence goes on from DAOVQV010000007.1 coordinate 5,596, forward strand.
CCTGAGATGCTCGCCAAGACAATCCTGCCCAGCATCGTCCGCGAGGCCGGGTATCTGGAGCGTAGCATGTTCCACCTGGACGGGCCCGGCGCCCTGGTGCATCTTGACGCGCTGCTGGAGTTGGACGAACTGGACGGGGTCCAATGGGTCTACGGGGCGGGTAAGGGCCCGGGGGGACGCTGGGTGGATGTCTATAAGAAGATCCAGGCGGCCGGGAAGTGCATGCAGTTGAAGTGCCGGGACATCGACGACGCCGTCGCCTTGACCGAACATCTCAGGCCCGAGGGCCTGTGGTTTACGATCGGGGCCGAATACTCCCGCGACGAGGCTGAAGCGTTCCTCGCCTGGATCGGCCGCTGGGCGGCGGGAAAACGTGGATAGAGAACACAGATGAGCGCAATCGACGTACACGTACACGCGTTTCCGGATGACCTGGGCCCCCGGGCGATCGCCAAGCTCGAGGCGCAATGCCCCTGGCGCTGCGTCGCAGGCGGGACAATCGGCGAGCTGATCGAGTCGATGGACGCCGCTGACATCGACGCATCCGTCGTCTGCACCATCGCCACCAAGCCGGGGCAGGTAAAGGGAATCCTCAAATGGTGCGAGAAGATCCGCTGCGAGAGGATCGAACCGCTCCCGTCCGTTCACCCCCAAGATAAAAACAAGCCCGAGTGGATCGGACGGTTCGCCAAAGAGGGTTTTGTTGGAATCAAATTGCACCCGATGTACCAGGATTTCACGGCCGACGAGACGGCCACTGATGAGATCTACGCCGCGGCCGCCGAGCACGGACTTGTCGTCACGGCGCACTGCGGGCGGGACATCGCCTTCCCGCCCGACGATGACCGAGCCTCGCCCCAGCGCTTTGCGCACGTGTTAGAGAAGTTCGATGGGCTTAAACTGCTGTGCACACACATGGGCGGGTGGCGGATGTGGGACGAGGTTGAACGGCACATCCTCGGGACCGGGTGCTACCTGGAGACGTCTTTCGCGTTGGAAGAGCTGGGCCCCCAGCGAGCGGTCCAGATGATGCGAACGCACGGGATCGAGCGGGTGATGTTCGGGACGGACTGGCCGTGGAAACGACAGGACGACGAGGTGCAGCGAATCAAGCACTTGCCCATCACCGCCGCCGAGGCCGACGCAATCCTGTTCTCCAACGCGGCGAAGCTGTTGGGGTATTGAGGATCCCTAACTAACGCAGCGGGACAAAGGCCTGCAACTGCGGCTGATCGGCACGGCGAATCCGCCACCCTTGGGGGCCGAAGCTCCAGTGCAGGCTCCAGCTCACAAACGGGTTCCGCATACCGATCTCGTCGGCGTCCGTGATGATCTGCGTCGTCAGCACCGTCCGTGCTTCCCTATCGGACATCTCCATGTCGTGACTGACAAACTTAACGGCGGTGATCTTGTATCTGCCAATGGCAGAGTTGGCGGAGCTGACCGCCGCGGATCTCCCGATCCTGCCCCGCGCGCCGGACAACTCGAAATCATCGGTAAGGTATGCAGCAATGGCGTCTACGTCGAGCACCTCAGCGTGGCGAGCCAGCTGCTCAATGGCCTCGCTGAGCTTCTCTCGCAATGTCACAACGGATGCTTCCAGCACGAACACGCTCGCCGCCAAGGCCAATGGTATGAGCAATCGTTGGGCCGTCTTTCGCGTGCGCCGCCCGCGCCAGACAACAAACAGGACCAGCTCCGCCGCCGCCAGGGCGACGTACAGATAAAGCGGGGCTTCGAAGAAGGTTCTCTTCAGTGCTTCCATAAGACGTGATTATACCGGACTCGCCACGTCAGCTAAAGTTTTCCGGCGCGGCGAGGCGATAAAGCTTCAATGCCTCCCAAGGCCCGCAAAAGACCCCCCAAGGGTGCGTTGATGCGGATCTCCCAAGCCGCCAAAACCGCAGGGGTAAGTAACCAGACTATAGAGTACTACATCATGCTGGGACTCATTGAGCCCATCCGCAAACCCGACCGGAGGGGAAGGTTCTTCGACGCCAACCTAATCACTCGGATCCGTCTGATCCACCAGCTCAACGAATCCGGGTATACGCTGCGCGCGATTCGCGAAACATATCTTCGGAGACGTTGAACACCCAATGGTGGGTGAATCATCGTATAATGCAGCGGCAATATCAGGATCACGTGGATCATGGCCAGGAGATTCGTAAAGGTATCTCTAGCGACGAAGCTTCGCCTGCTTTACACGGCCGCGGTGCTGGGGATTATCGCCGCGGCGCTCATCGTCCCGTGGTACTTCATGGAGCTGCTTGGCGAACAGGGCATCCAGCGCAGCGCCGCGGAGTTGACGCGGCTTCGGGTCAACGAATGGACCGACCAGCACCATAAGAACCCCGCCGCCGCCAAGGACGATCGCAGCACCGTCGCCGCGTTGTTTTCCCAGAGCAATACCCCCGGCCCCAAGGCCCTCAAAGGCCCGTATTTCATCCAACTGTCGGCGGACTTGGAGCCGGATCGTCCGTTGGACCCCGTTGCGCTGGATGCTTTGAGGGGTTTTGTCTCCAAACCCAACCAGCAACTCGCCGTGATCCGCTCCGAGGACCAGCAGGGCCGCGTGGTCTACCGGTGTTTCAGGGCCGTCCAAAGCACGAGCGTTTGCCGATCCTGTCACGATGATTCCCGCAAACCGCAGCTGGAATTCCAGCCGGGCCAACTCGTTGCGATGGTCGATCTGACCTTACCGGGCTCCGCCGCGGCCGGAACTATCGTCTGGTGGACGCGAGGCGCGTTTGTGGTCGGGATCGTCCTGGCGACGCTGCTGGCGTTTGTCCTGTTCGCCTTCATCACCCAGCGTGTCATCCTGCGGCCCGTCCACAACCTGCAGAACCTCGCCGACAAGGTCACGGACGGCGACCTGACCGTACGAAGCAGCATCAGCACCGGCGACGAGCTTGAACGCCTCGGAGCAAGCTTCAACGAGATGCTCGACGCCCTCGCCGACCAGCACGAGAAGCTCCGCGCAGCCAACCGCGCTTTGGACCTGAAGCTCTACGAGCTGGGTGAAGCCAACGTCACCCTCTACCAGGCCAACAAGGTCAAGGACGAATTCCTCGCCAACATCTCTCACGAGCTGCGCACCCCGCTGAACAGCATCATGGGGTTCGCCGATCTGCTGTCCCAATCCCCCGACGATCGCATCCAGCGATACGGTCAGAACATCGCCACCTCCGCCAACAACCTGCTGAACATAATCAACGACCTGCTCGACCTGGCGAAGATAGAGGCCGGCAGGGCTGAGGTCAGGCTGGAGAAGGTCTCGGTAACCGACACGTGCCAGACGCTGGGGGCACTTATGAGGCCGCTGGCGGACAAGAAGGAACTGGATTTCCGGATCGAGCTTGACGAGGATCTGCCCATCATCATCTCCGACGCCTCCAAGCTCCAGCAGATCCTCTACAACCTCCTGTCCAACGCGATAAAGTTCACCCCCGTCGCCGGGCGGGTTACGCTGTCGGGCGGTCGGGCGGATACGCAGCAGTCCGGGCCCGCCGCCGAAGGCGTCTACATCTCGGTGGCGGATACCGGCCCGGGCATCGCAGAGACGGAGCAGCAGCAGATATTCGAGAAATTCCACCAGCTGGACAAGACCCTGACGAAAGAATCATCAGGGACCGGACTTGGGTTGGCGATCACTAAGGAGCTGACGAACCTGCTGACCGGGAGGCTTACCCTAAGAAGCTCGCCGGGTCAGGGGACCACATTCACCGTACACCTCCCGCTTGATGCGACCGGCGCGAAAGAGACCGTATCTCCCGGCGGCGCCGACCAGTAGGCGCCCCGTAGATTGACAAGGTCGCTTAGTACCACACCAGAACGATTATGTTCGGCTCGGTGGTCTTTCCCTGCATTGACCCGATACAATGGCCGACCTGCTTGACCTCGATCTCCTCGGAGTCAATCCACTCGTTGATGTGGTTCTCCATGACCTGCAGGGGCGCCTCGGCTATCTTGGTGTGGAATACCCGGCATCGCGTGGCGCCCGTCCCGTTCAGGTTCATGGGGCGCTTGAACTGGAACCTCCCCATCGCCTGGGCCAATCCCGTACCGTAGGACCGCTTGGTGGAGCTCTGATCCTCGGTCGGTCGTGCAGCGCCGGCCCCGGTAGGCCTGATCGTCCTTGCCGGCGCCCCCGCGGGCGCTTCGCCGGGCCCACCCGCCAGCGATATGGGCTCGTCATCGCCGCTCTTGGCCGGCTCGGGGGTCAAGGAAATCGGCTCATCCTCGCCGGCGTCGTCGGTCTGTGCGGGCAGGGAAATGGGCTCGTCGTCGCCGGGCTCGGATCCCAAAGAGATGGGCTCGTCGTCGAAACTACTGGTGTTCTGATCTGACATCTTTCAACTCCCGCGTCGCAATATGCCTTTCGATTGCCGAAAGAAATGACCTGAGCTGTTATTATATCGTCGCCGCGCCGGTATCGTCAACCCGGCACCGCCTCAATACGATCCGAAGCAAACTCAATGCGCAGGGACAGCACCCGCCGCGCAAGGACACCCCGGCCCTGCCGGAGGAGCGGAGACTGCGATGCGTAAAGACAAGCTGGCGATACTGCTGGTTTTCGCGGGGATCATCGCTGTGATGGTCGCCGTCGAGTTGCAGCGAACCAACGGCACGGACACCCAGCCGGTAACAACTCGGCCCGCCAAAGCACCGGGACCCGTCGGGCGACTGCGCGGGATGGCGCTGCAACTACACTACAGTGACGAGTCACACCCATACGAGCAGCTCATCGGCGAGATCCCCAGCAGCGGCGCAGACGCGATATGCTTCGTTGTACATGCGTATCAGGAAAACGCATCGTCGGCCAGCATCTTCATCGACCGCAGAAAAACACCAAGCGACGATCGCCGCGTGAAGCTCATAGCCCAGGCCCACACCCAAGGGATGCGCGTTATCATCATGCCTATCGTCCTGCTGGAGAACGCCCGCACGGGCGAGTGGCGCGGGAAGATCAACCCGCCCGACTGGTCCGCCTGGTGGGAGGACTACGCCAACTTCGTCACCTACTACGCCAAGATCGCCGCCGCCACCGGCGCGGAGGTCTTTATGGTCGGCTCGGAGCTTGTCAGCACCGAAGCCCAGACAGGCCGATGGCGCGACCTGATCGGAACGGTCAGGTGGGTGTATCCCGGGCTCATAAGCTACTCAGCCAACTGGGACCACTACCGCCCTATCAAGTGGTGGGACGCCGTGGACATTATCGGGATGACCACGTACTACGATCTGACCGGCGGCGCCGAACCGACGCTGGAGCGGCTGGGCGGCGCGTGGGAGCCGATCAAGAAGGACATTCTCAACTGGCGGGGCAAGAACCACCCGACAAAGCCGATCATGTTCACCGAAGTCGGCTGGCCGAACCAGGAGACGTGCGCGCAGTATCCGTGGAACTACTACGAAGCTCCCGACAAGCCCGACCCCACCGCCCAGGCCAACTGCTTCGAGGCGTTCTTCGCCACCTGGATCGGCGAACCGGCCGTGTCCGGGTTTATCGTCTGGGAGTGGCGGTCGAATCCGGCGACCCAGCCCGGCCCGGAAGATACCTCCTACACGCCCTGCGGGAAACCCGCGCTGGACGTGATACGCAGGTACTACCAGATGCCCACACCCGCCGCCGGGGAGACGGGCTCAACTCACCCGGCGAATCAGGCAACCACAGCTGGCGCCCGGAGCGAATAGGGACAGCAGAAGCCATACCAACTGGACCAACCATGGAAAGCCACGATCAACAGACGAGACTCCCACACTCATGCGACATTCGTCGCTTGGGATTGTCGCCAGACGAGATCACATCTATCGAAACCATTTGCCAACGGCATATCAACACGATCTACCGCATTTGCTGTAACGGCCAATGGTACGTGTTGAAATGCATCGCCCGTCCGGAGATGTCGACCGAATTGCTGGCCTACAGACTATTGCTTCAAGAGCGCGTGCCGGTCTTACCCCATCGCGCGGGTGAGAATGCTCTACTGCTGGAAGACTTAGCACATAGCGAGGTGTGGCGGATGGCCGAAGAGGCCGACATGGCCAGAGAGGAAACCGGACGCGCTATTGCGGAATGGTATAGGCGATTCCACGATGCCGGCAGGAGACTGCTGGCGAGGCAGACGCCCGGTCTGGATTCTCTCCAGCGTGAGACGGACAGGGTCACTGCAACGAGCGTTCGCTCGCTGCCAACACGCTTGGCGCTGCGAAATGTGCGCGTGGTGGATTGGGCCGCAGAGCAGGTCGAGCAGATTGTGCGAGCCATCCACCGGCTGCCTCAGACACTTAACTACAATGACTTCCACTGGTCAAACCTGGCGATGAGGAGGAGTGGCAGACAAGAAGGGATCGTATTCGACTACCACCTGCTCGGGGTTGGCATGGCTTATAGCGATTGCCGCAACGTCGTGAGCAGCCTCCTAGGCAGGGCACGTGACGCGTTCCATGAGACCTACGGTGAGACCAGTGAGTTGGAGCGGCTGCTTGATGCGCCGGTCGCCATACTGCATGCGCTGTTGCAGGCTGCCGAATCCACTCGCCTGCCGCGCTGGGCTGGCCCACTTATCGATATGATTGACAATGGCACGTTCGAGAGGGAACTTCGCGCAGCTCTCGATGCGATCGGCCGTGAATAAGGGTTTAGCCTGCTTGACGTCGAAGATCCGAGGCCCGGACCAAGGAGAAGAACATGAGACCGAAGCATCCTTCCATCGCCGCCAGTTTGTTGCTTCTCGCCGTATCGTATTCGTGCGCGGCCGCGGACGGGCTTGATATCTACGTGAACCCAACCCGCGGGAATGACCGGGGCAAGGGAACAAGGGGGGCACCGCTGAAGACGGTCGCAGCCGCGATTTTACGAATCCCGAAAGTGATTCGGAAAGACGTCTCTATTCACCTCGCCGAGGGTCGTTACGAGACAACCGGCCGGACAGGACGCAACGCGAAGCGGTTGGAGCTGAACCGTCCCATGAGCGAAGGTGTTCGGGTTCGCATTGTCGGCAGCGCGGCCGGTTTCAACAAGCCCGCTCGGGCGGGCAGTGTCATCCTGAACTGGGAACCCGGTTCGTCCGAGTTCCTTATCACGGTGACCCAGGGACACTGGACGTTGGAGAACATACAGGTCGCCACGAGGCGGCCTAACCAGCGCCGTGGAATCAGCGTTTGCGGACCGGGATTGCTGGAACTGCGCGACGTTCGCATCCACACGGGTTCCCAGACAGCCCCCGGACTATACGCACACCACGCCGGCCGAATCCACCTGTATGGAACCATTGAACTGAACGAGGACCTGCACGAGAAAGGCGCAGAAGGCGACACCTTCTGCCGCCTCGAGGCGGAGCATTCCGGGTCGATCGCGTTCAAGCAGCGTAAGGGCGCTTCACTGTCGATCGGTAATGGGACGCTCGACGCACGGCGCTACGGGATCATCCAACTGGGCTGCGCAGAGGCCAGAATCACCTCCTGGACTCAATCCAATCCGATCGCTGTCAACAATTCCGGGCGCGTGGATCTGGACAGGACGACCACTTATCTCTGCGCCCGCAGCCCGCGCAACACACCGATCGGCCTGGAACACGACGGGCACGTGATGGCTGAAGGGGCGCGGATTATCATCCTCGGGTGCAACAACAACGATGCGATCATATTGCAGAAGGTCAGTTCGTTCTTCTGCAACGACGTCCAGATCAAGGGCAAGGTCAAGCGGGTGTTGATGGCGTACAGCGGTTCGACGCTGCTGGCAGGAATCATCGGAGACCTGGGGGCGGTACGGGCCACAACCGGCTCGACGATTATCGTCGAAAAATGCACCGGTAAGCTGATCGGCCCGTTCAAGGCGGACAAGATGGGCCAGATCTCGCTGCCCGACGGTAAGACAATCGCAGCGGTTTCCGACGCAACACCCAAGCCGGTAACTTTCGACGGAACGAACCTTCCCCCGCTGCACCTCGCCGCTTACGGCGGGCACCAGGTCAAGGCGGCCCGGCTGATCGACGAAGGCGCGGATGTAAACCGCAAAGGCCCCGCCGGAATGACGCCGCTGCACCTGGCCGCGATGCAAGGGCATCGCGGAGTCTGCGAATTGCTTCTGAGCAAGGGCGCGAACTTAAGCGCTCGCACCGGGGGTGGGGTAACGCCAGCGGAAATCGCCGAGAATCACGGGCATAACACCCTGGCGAAATTCCTCCGCCAGAAGGCTTCTGACAAATAGTCGTGACCACCGACGGATAGAGACCCCGTTTCGGCAGAAAACAACCCCGCTTCAGCACCCACAGCACACTGGGCGATACAGGGCTCGAACCTGTGACCTCACGGGTGTGATTCAACTGGCGGCCATTCGACGTTCGCCGTAACCTATTGAAAACACGTTACCTACCCGTTGCACCCATTGCAAGCGATTTCGCCCAAAACCGGCCGATTTCGCCCCATTTCGAGTAGTCTACTCCCCTTGAATTGCAGCCAGCTCCGGCCACACTAAGGCGACTGCAGGCGTGCATAACCACCGGGCCGTGGGCTTCGAGGTAGTCGCCGAAGTCCCGGCTGATCAGGGCCCGCCCCTGATCGGTCACCAGGAGTGGACGATCTTCCGGTGGCACATCTTCCATGCCCGCGGCTTCACAGGCCAGCTCGCTCACTTCGCCGACAGCCGCGGATTCCAGCACGCGGCGAAAGCCCTGTCAAACGCGCCGGCGTGCGAGTTACCGCCGGCGCTGCCGGGAAGGTCGCGAATGGAGGTGCAAGCATGCGGAAGTGCGGGATATAATGTCTCCCGAACCGTGCGGCGGCGGAGCCGGACGAAGCTCATGTGAAAACTTGGACTTGGAGGTGTCGAATGGGCGCCAAACTAAAATGGGATTGTTCAGCGGTTGTCTTTATTGACGGCGGGTCCGTAGTCGCCGAGGACGACCTGGGCGAGGTCATCGCAGATGGAACACTCGGGAAGGATGACGCCGATGTCGTGCAATCGGCGATAGACAAAGTCCATCCGGCGGGCCAGATCAAGATACGCAGGGGGACATACTGTTTTGACAAGCCAGTCGTCATATACAACAGCAGCACTGTCGCCGGTGAAGGCCGCGGAACCGTCATCGTCCCGCCGAAATCGGACTACGCCTTCAAGCTGATGACGACGGACAAGACCGAGATATACAGGCCCTTCCACGGCGACCCGGGGCCGCTGTACGCGGCGATGATTCGAGACCTGACGATCGACAGCGAATCCAACGGCTCCAAGGGCAAGGGAATCTACATGAATACGTTCTGGAGTTCTTCCTTCGAGAACCTCTGGATCCAGAATACGGGGAACGCACTGCACCTGCGTCATGCGTGCGAGAGCGATTTTTCCAACATATACCTGATCGCCAACGGAGACGCCGACGCCAAGGAAGCCAGCGTGATCATGACCGCCGGGAACAACAACATA
>DAOVQV010000230.1 GCA_030628445.1 Phycisphaerae bacterium
ATTGCATGACGTTTTTGTGTAATTACGCACAACAGTTTATTGCGAACGAGGATATGGCAATAAGTTCGATGGTTTCAAAAGGGCGCACTGTATTTTCCGGCGAGGGCGTTTTGGTCGTTCGGCAAGGCCGCACAAGCGAGATTCCGCAGGTGTATCTTTAATGATACACCGAGGACAGCTCGCGCGGAGAACGCCGCCGACGGCCAAAAGGCCCCGCTGGACGCGAAAAGGTCATGAAATATCCGGGCTAGAGTTTGGAGGGCTGAATCGACCCCAGCGGGCGGGAAACATCGGCGCACACACTCCCCGTCACACTAGCGTCTCACCTGCAAAACACTGGACTCTCAACTCAGCTGGGAATGCAACTATCCCTACCGAACAGACTTGCTGAGGCTCTACGGGACGAATTGTACCACACCTTGCCGATTTTGCAAGCCAAAACCCGAAAGCCTGAAAACCGCAACCACTTTCAACACATCGCCCTTGTATTACGTACTAATTCTGATATGAAGACCGATATGCCGACCACGCTTGATGAAATCCTGAATTCGCACATCACCGGGCGGCCCATCCTGATGGGCGTCCTAAACGTAACCCCGGACAGCTTCTCCGACGGCGGTGAGTTTCTCGCCCCCGAGGCCGCCATCGCCCAGGCCCGGCAGATCTCCGCCGACGGCGCCGACCTCATCGACGTCGGGGCCGAGTCCACCCGGCCGGGATCGGACCGGGTCAGCGCCGACGAGCAGATTGTCCGCCTGCGTCAAATCCTCCCTCCCGTCGTCGAAAGCCACCTGCTCGTCAGCATCGACACGACCCGCCCCCCGGTCGCCGAGTTCGCCCTCGACGCCGGCGTCGCCATCATCAACGACGTCTCCGCCGGGCGCGACGACCCGGACATCCTCACCCTGGCGGCCCGGCGCAAGGCCCCTATCATCCTGATGCACATGCTCGGCGCCCCGAAGTCCATGCAGGTAGACCCCCACTACGATGACGTTGTGGGAGAGGTCCGCGATTTCCTGGCCCAGCGGATCGCCGCGGCCGTCGCCGCAGGCGTGCCGCGCGAGCATATCATAATCGATCCGGGGATCGGGTTCGGGAAGCTCCTGGAGCATAACGTGGCGCTTCTCGCCGGCGTGGGCGAGTTGGCGAAGCTGGGCCGTCCGGTGCTGATCGGCCCGTCCCGCAAGAGATTCATCGGCGAGCTGACCGCCCAGCAGACGCCCGCCAAGCGGGTCGGCGGGACTATAGCGGCCTGTCTTACCGCCTGGCGGCGCGGGGCGAGCATCTTCCGCGTACACGACGTCAGCGCGGTGCGCCAGGCCCTAACCGTCGCCGGTGCGATAGAAAAAACCAACTCGCACGAAAATTCCCGCTGTTAACCTTCAGACCGAGCTTCGTGTGAGTCGATTACACGGATAGGACACATCGCGGCACCGCTTTGCGCAGGCGCGTGAGATATGCATGATTTGACCCAAAGCATCCTGCGGGCCATAAGGACCTATGTCTACCGTATCGGCGGCGAGAGCTTACCCGTCGTGGCGGTGGAGTTGCTGCTTATCGGGGTGGTGGTCTGGTTAGTGATGCGGTTCCTGCGCGGGACGCGCGGGGCGAGGTTGGTCAAGGGCGTAGCGGTCCTGCTGGTGACGGTCTACGTCGTGATCCTTATGCTCCCGGAGGAGCTGGGATGGGAGCGGATCAAGCTGCTGTACGGCGGGTTCCTGATCTTCACGTTCATCGCCGTGGTGGTGGCGTTCCAGCCCGAGATCCGCCGCGCGCTGATTCAGATCGGCCAGGCGAGGCTGTTCCGCAACGTCACCCACGAAGTCGGGGCCGTCGTCGACGCATTGGTGGACTCGGCGGCATATCTGTCGCGGAACAAGACCGGCGCGATCGTCGCTGTGGAGCGAACGGTCGGGCTCGGGGCGCTCGTCGAGGCCGGTACCCCCGTCGACGCCCAACTGACGGCGGGGCTGCTCAATACGATCTTCTATCCCGGAAGCGCCCTGCACGACATGGGCGTGGTGATCAGCAATGGGCGGATCGCCGCGGCGAGCTGCCAGTTTCCCCTGGCCGAGTCGGAGGAGGTCGACCCGTCCCTGGGCTCCCGACACCGGGCGGCGCTGGGACTTTCCAAAGAATGCGACGCCGCCCTCATAGTGGTTTCCGAAGAGACCGGGCGGATCTCGCTGGCCTGCGAAGGCCAACTCTACGTAGGGCTGGACCTGGAGAACCTTCGGGAAATGCTGAACGCCCTGCTGGCCCCGGACGAGACCCGCCGCCGCGCTAAGGAAACCGCCGCCGAGAAGACCGGTGCAACAGAATGACGGAAACAACCCAGTACAATCTGGACCATCCTCGATTCGGTCGACGCTGGTGGGTGCACAGAGGGCGGAACTTTTTGTGGGTGGGCTTGATTACGATCCTGATCTGGATCTTCGCCGACATGCAGCTGACCGAGGACCGAGAGCTCAGCGCGACGATTCGGCTGACCGCGGGCGAGGCGGCGGACATGGTGCTTCTGGACGAACCGAACGCGGACGACGAATACAAGGAAGTCCCGCACAAGGACGTGAAGGTGGTTTTCGCGGCTGTCGGTTCCCGCCACAGCTTGGATAAGTTCGAGCATCAACTGAAGAACCCGATCCCCCATGACGCCGCCAAAGCCCACACACCCGGCGAGATTAAGATACCCACAAAGGATATCCTCAATGAATTCGCCGGTCAGGTTAAGGCTGGGCTGACGTTCCGCGCACCGGAGCCCAACGTCATCACAGTGCGCCTGGACAAGCGCCTCCGCCAAGTGGTGCCCGTCGAGCCCGTCCTGACCGGGGCCGAGCTGGCCGAACAGCCCAACGTCACCATGCCCATCACCGTAGCCCAGGCCCTGTGGGATGAGATTCTCAGACGAACCACCAACCCCGTCCTGAAGACCGTAACCAAAGACCTGAAGGACCGGGAAACCGACAAGCCGATCATTGTGACGTTCGATATCATCCCGTCGATCGCCGGGGTTCCGGTCCATCCGCAACGCAGGACCGAACCGATTACGATCCAGATTACCCAGCGAACGGTGCCCAAGACGCTCACCGTCACCGTGCGGGTTTTGGCGCCCCCGTCCTGGGCCAAGGACGACACCTGGAGCCGCTACAAGGTGGTGGGTAAGGAGCAAGGGCTGGAGTGGCGCAAGGAGATCACGGTCTCCGGGCCCAAGGAGGACCTCGACCGGCTGGAGGCCAAGGACGTCGACGCCTACATCAAGCTCACGGAGGACGACAAGGCGCCGGTCAGCTGGCTGCCCCGCACCGTCATCATTCGCTTCCCGTCCGGCCTGGCCGTCCATCTGGTCGGCGAGCCGCCTACAGTGAACTTCAAGCTCATCGAACGCACGGGTACCCCTAC
>DAOVQV010000348.1 GCA_030628445.1 Phycisphaerae bacterium
CCCCGTTTCGTCTGGACCCAGACCCCCACGGAACCCCAGTGCACCACCGTTTGATAATTATCACGGGTATGGTAGACATAAACCATGACGGCCGGGGCGCTGTTGGCGCTCGCGGGGGCGCGACACGAGACCACGTAGTCACCCTCCTCGTCCGGCACAAACGTGTAATCGACGGCGTTCGTGTTCCAGGGCAAGATGCCGCCTTTGGCCGCGTCCGCGGGGTTCTGAAGGTAGTCCTTCCCGTAAGCGTTCTGATCGTCGGTCCGGTAGCCCCAGTTCCCAAAGGCCCCCGGGTTGTCCACAATCTCACCGGTCGCAGCCGCCGCGTCGGGCGAGCCCATCGCATCCATCATCAGGTTGCTGAGCCTGCGGGAGTTGTCCCCCTCACCGATGATGACCGGCGCCGCCAGCACGTCTGGCCCGTTCACTAGAATGCGCGCCCGCTCTTTTTCATCCGTCGGCGGATACCGCAGGATGCTCTGAGAACTGCTGAAAGTCGTCAGTTGCGCGACCTTCTCGCCCTGATCCTGAAGGATTTCGTACAACTTCGATCGCTCCGAGTTCGAGCTGCTCGCTCGCCAACGAAGCACCACCTCGTCGGCGAACGCGAACGGCCTGTACCCGCTGACCGGCGAGAGCATTCTTCGGCCGCAATCCCTCGCGTATGCCTTCAGCGCGGAACTGCCCCTCCCGCTGCGAGCGGCAGCCAACTCGTTGTAGGTATCCTCGCCAAGGTAGCTCTTGAGGTCGACCATGGCCGGGTCCTTCGGCAGGAAGGTAGCCTCGCGATCGCCGGCCGTATTGATGCACATCAGGCCCGACAGGTCGACCACCCGCAGAGCCATGTAGTAAATGTCGCCCTTGGAGTTCATGACCCGCACGTTGTAAAGCCACGCATCGTCCTCACCGTCACCGTCGGTGTCCACTTTGCCGTAATCGTCCACCTCACCAAAGACCTTCGACCACCACGGATCCTGCTCGGTGCTGATATCGGTCAGATACGGGTCGATCACCTTGCCGGGCATGTCCACGAACTTCTTCCAATCGTTGGGAACACGAGAGAGCTGCCCGAACTTCCCCAGATCCGCGGCGAGGTACTCATCGAACTTCAGTACTTGCTGGAGCTCTGAGAACACGCCGTTGGTCAGCGGCGGGATCGGACCCGTGATGGTTATCACGATGGCCTGCTGACTTTCAAGATGCGAGGCGATGAGGAATGTCGACCCCAGCATCGCGATGATAGTCAGTAGCCCGACGACGAGCAGCAGGGCCGAGCCTCGGTTGGTACCGGCGTGTTTCATCGTTCTTTTCCTCAGTTAGTGGCTACAATTCCATAGGACACCTGGTGCACGATACAAATCAACAGCCAATATCAGCCGCCTATGCATCGCTGAAAGGCGGCCAAGTGGGCCCCTCCGGCCGATGCCTCCGCCGGGGTCCAGCCATCACCGCCACGAAGAGAACGAAATGCGGCTCAGCCGCAACTTCATACGCCCGGTCGCTATCAGACTCATCGGCCGCTTTCCGGCCTTCGGCCACCAAGGCGCCGCCCTCAAGACGCCCGGTATATCGGCCTGTGGGCCGGGAGGGCCATTTCTCTGCCTATTGTACGCCGCCCGCACTGGCGGTATCAAGTCCATTGGCTTCTTTGGCGTCCTTTGTCCACATTCACTGAGGCCGCCCCAGCCGGGCGGTGCGAGCTGCCGTCCTCCTACAATCGTCACGCATCCTGTGCCGCCGGGCCGATATACTGTGGTTAGAGGAGCCCCCGGTGACTACGCACCTCCCAAGAACGACACGGCGAGCAGTGTGGCTGATAATCGCGGGCCTGGCGCTGTGCGTGACAACCCGCAGCGCCCTGGGCCAAAGGGGCGTGCGGGGCGAGAAACGCCTGAGCGCCCCTTCAGGTCCGAGGACAATCGGCCAGGGCGTCCCAAGCCAAGTGCTCAGTCCTTTCAACGCTTACTCTCCAGGCGTGGGTTCGCAGCGACACCCCGCGCCGACCGGGCCGTTGTCCACGTCCATCTACACCACC
>DAOVQV010000226.1 GCA_030628445.1 Phycisphaerae bacterium
GGTTCGTCGAGGCCTGGCCTCGCTCGTAACCGCTAAGCAGACTCCGCAGGAACTGGGCGGATGCGTGCCCGACCTTCCAGGCGAGATCCTCGTCAATCTCATCGCCATAGATTCCCCGCACGTCGTAGGCTTTGAACACTCTGTCGATCACGGACATTGTGGGGTCCTTTCTCCTTGTCGATATCCCGAGATTATTCGCCATGTGACCCCCAATTGCAATGGCCGGGCGAAGGCAAGTTGGCCGATTAGTTCCTATACGGTCCGCCACCGTCGTCTTGGAGTTGACGAGGCCGGTCCACCCAGGTCGAACTGCCGCCGCCATGGCGAGTTGTATGGGTCTCGGCGTGAGGTGAGGATGCTTGGTATGAACAGGTTGGTGTTTTCGTTTTGTCTCTGCCTCCCGCTGAGCGGTTGTCTTTCCCCGCCTGCGGTGCCTTCAAGTCTCCTGACGCGTTACCACGAAGCAATGGTCAGTCGCTCCCCGGCCGAGCGCGTCGGAACAAGGGGCCTGGACCTGCTGAAGCCCGTGGCGACCGAGTACCTCGCTCCGCTGGACATTAAGTTCGTCGAGGACCCCGAGACGCACGAGGTCCTCAGATTCGTCATCGAGCTGAGCCTTGACGAGGCCGTTCGCCGGGCGCTGGTCAATAGCCTTGATATCGCGGTGGTCAGCTTCGACCCGGGGATCTCGCGAGAGCAGATGCTGGAGGCCGCCGCCCAGTTCGACGCGGTCTTCTTCGCCGACTTCACCTACGCAAGCGATAACGAGCAGGTCGCCAGCGCTTTCGCCGCCGGCGAGTCCAAGACCCGCACGTGGGAAGCGGGCCTGACGCAAAAGACCGTCACCGGTGCGACCTGGGCGGCCAGTTGGACCATGACCCGAACGTGGGACAATTCAACCTACTCAACGCTGCCTAAGCGCTACGAACCCGTGCTGTTGTTGGAGATTTCCCAGCCCCTGTTGCGCGACGCGTGGGGGCAGTATAATCTGGCGAACCTGCGTCTGGCTCGCATTAATCATCAGATAACCGTGGCGCAGTTCCGCCAGAAGGTCGAAGAGGTGATCACGGAGGTGATCGCCACATACTGGGCCCTGGTGCAGGCGCGGAGGGAGGTCCGGATCCAAGAAGACCTACTGTTCGAGACTACCAATACGCTCAGACGGGTCGAGGCCCGCGGAGAGCTGGATGCCACGGCCGTCCAAATACGCCAGGCCGAGGCCGCAACCGCCGATCGCCGCGCGCGGCTGATCCGGGCCCAGAAGATCGCCCGGGACATGCAGGATGCACTGGGGCGTCTGATGGCGGATGAGCAGATCAACTTGCTCAGCGGGTGTGAAATTGTCCCGACGACCGAGCCGCTTGATCAGTTGGTGCAGTTGGACGAGACGGATCAGCTTCTATCAGCCTTGCAATTCAATCCGCTGCTTGAGCAGGCCCGTGAGGGTATCGCCGCCGCCGACATTGGTGTCCGCGTTGCGAAAAACCAGCAGCTGCCCCGTCTGGACCTGACGGCCTCTGGGTCTTTTGGGGGCCTGGCCGCCAACGCCCACGAGGCCCATGAGAACATGGGCTCTCTGGATTACGCCAGCTACAGCATCGGAATCCGATTGGAGTACCCGCTGGGGAACCGCGTGCTGCGGTCGCGCCTGCGCCGAGCGAAGTTGAGGAGGCTGCAAGCTGTTGCAGATTTGCAGAACACCGCCGACCTGATAGCCCAGCAGGTCCGCGAGCGGATCCGGCAAGTCCGCAGCACCTATAAGGAGTTTCAGGCGCACCGCGAAGCGGCACAGGCCGCACGCGAGCAATTGGCGGCGCTGAAAGATGTAGAAGAACTTCGCGGCCGCCTGACGCCGGAGTTCTTGCAGGTTAAGCTCTCGGCGCAGCAGTCTATCGCCGCGTCCGAAAGCGCCGAGATGCAGGCGCTGGTTTCCCACAATACCGCCCTGGTCGAACTTGCAAGGACCACCGGTACAGTCCTTGAATTGAACCGCGTGAAACTCGCCATCCCGACGGCGGCTGGTCCGCCCGCCCCGCGTACGTCCGATAACATCTCTCCTGGCGACACAATCACGCATCGAACTTTTCTAAGGTAATGGTCGTTTATCATTGAATGTCTCTCTATCAGGTGTTCTCATTAGCACGTGTGGCGTCGTTCTGTGTGGCGGCAGTGTCCAGCAGTTTCCAGTAGTTTCCAGCAGTTTTTCGGAGAAGGATCTCCTGGCTTCCCTTTGTTTGTCGGGCTCTGCCTGCGGTGCCGGCACGCCCTTGCCGTCCGCGGTATTTCCCGCGGGCACCGAAAAAAACATTTATTTCCAGCGGGTAGTTCTTACGAAGTATGTGTCGTTTGTGCAGGTCTTTACGTCACTTTGACAACGGGAGACAGCTTCGAAAGAGGACAACAAACTCAATTTTTCTCGTGGGTAGTGTCACACTGCTGTCATCCCACCTGAGCGATAAAGGTTGCTGGCTATGAGCGTAAGTAGGGTCTATCGGCTCTTACGGTTGATAACGATGCTCCAGAGCGGACGGAAATATACGGCAGGGCAGCTGGCTGAAGAGTTGGAAGTCAGCCGAAGGACGATCTTTCGTGACCTGAACATGCTCGAGTTGGCGCGAGTCCCGTATTACTACGACCCCGAGAAGAGCGGTTACAGCATCAACCGCCATTTCTTCCTACCGCCCGTAAACCTGACCATGACTGAGGCCCTGGCGATTCTGACCATGACCGGGCGGCTGCGCAAAGCGCATGACTTACCCCTGCTTGGGCATTGGTCGGCTGCGGCGACGAAGCTTCAAAGCGCGTTACCGGCGCCCATGCGCCGGCACATCGGCGGGATACTCGACAAGCTGAGCGTCTCGTTGGGGAAGCTGTCCCGCCACGAGGGTCTGGATTCGCTGTTCAACCAACTGTCCGAGGCCGTCGCCCAAGCGCGAGTATGCCGATTGGTCTATATCAGCTTTCACGATCGGAAGCAGATCGTCACCAACATACATCCGCTTCGGGTCTTCTTCATCTCACGGGCGTGGTATCTGCTGGGGTACGCTGCGAAGTATCGCCAGGTCCGCACCTTCAAGCTCGGGCGGATCAAGAAGCTCACCGTCACCGATCGGACATTCAAGTCGCCAAGCTCTTTCGACTTGGACAAGTACTTCGGCGACGCGTGGGCGATGATCCCCGAGGGCAAGCTGTACAAGGTTCACTTGCATTTCGCCAGGAAAGTGGCCGCCAACGTGGCGGAGGTGCAGTGGCACGACACCCAGCGCGTCCAGTGGAATGATGATGGGTCGATTGAGTTCTACGTCACAGTTGACGGGCTTGGCGAGATTATGTGGTGGACTCTGGGTTACGGGGACCAGGTGCGAGTGATTTCTCCGGCGGCGTTGCGGAATCGCATCCAGAAGGTCGCCGCCGCGATGGTGCAGCAGCATAGTTAGAGCACTTTAAGGTTTAATGTTCCGGTGATGGCCGAGCGAGGAC
>DAOVQV010000092.1 GCA_030628445.1 Phycisphaerae bacterium
AGGATCAGGTACTTAAGACAGGCCTGGTTGGTGCTTGTATTGGCCATTCTGTTCGCCGCAGCGCTGGGGGGGCTGCAAATTACGCTGGGCGCCAAGATCAGCGAGAACCAGCGGAACGAAACCTACGATCAGATCCGGCTGCTTGTCCCCGGCGCCCGGAAGGACAAAACAACCGAGCAGACCGTGGACCGGATGCAGGGATACGGCGCCTTCGATTCGGCGGGTGAGCAGATCGGATGGGTGGTGCGGGCAGGCGCGCAGGGTTACGCCGACCGAATCGAGCTTCT
Organism: Phycisphaerae bacterium; assembly: GCA_030628445.1. GTDB lineage: Bacteria > Planctomycetota > Phycisphaerae > SM23-33 > SM23-33 > DAOVQV01. Next base: position 288 of record DAOVQV010000092.1, read on the forward strand.
GATCGGCCTGGACGCCGCCTGTGAGAAGATCACCGGGTTGTACGTCCTGGAGCAAAAGGAGACCCCGGGTCTGGGGAACCATATCACCGACGCCCACTGGCGGGAGCAGTTTACCGGACAGGCCGCGGCGCGGCCGCTCGGAATCACGCGGGAGACCCCGGTGGGCGACGGGGAGATCTTGGCGATAACCGGGGCGACCATATCTTCCCAGACCGTCTGCGAGATTGTAAATGAGACGGTCAGCAGGTTTCGCCGGGCAATCGCCGAGACGGCGAGTGAGGATTAGAGCTGAACGATGGATAAAGACGGACCGACACCGCTGGAGAGGTTCATTCGAGGTATCTTACCGGAGAACCCCGTGTATCGTCAGCTTTTGGGGATGTGCCCCGTGCTGGCGGTGACCAACGGGATGAAGCCCGCGATGACGATGGCTGCGGCCGTCGCCTTCGTGCTGATCTGTGCGAACATACTCATAAGCCTCATTCGCGGCCTGCTCAAACCGCATTTGAGGATCCTGGTCTTTACGCTGACGATCGCTACGTTTGTGACGATTGCCGATCGCTTCCTGGCCGCGTTCGTCTATTCGATGTCCAAGCAACTCGGTCCGTACGTCCCGTTGATTATCGTCAACTGCATCATTATCTGCCGCTGCGAGGTTTGCGCGTCGAAGCAAAATGTGCTCACCGCCGCTTCCGACGCCGTGGGCCAGTCGCTTGGGTTTACGCTGGGGTTGGCGTCGCTGGCGTCGGTGCGCGAGATTCTCGGTTCGGGCACGTGGTTCGGGATTGCAGTATTACCAAGCGCCTTCCCGACGTGGGTGATCATGCTCTTACCGCCGGGGGCGTTCATCACGCTGGGGTTGCTTCTGGGTGGGGTGAACTGGATCGGCGGCGCCTGGGCGCGGCGTCCCGCCAAGAGCCCTTGAGGCCGATTAATATGGAATACCTAAGCGAGATTATTCTGATCGCCATCGGAGCGGCGTTGATCAACAATTTCGTGCTGCATTATTTCGTGGGGATCTGCCCGTTCATCGGCGTCTCTCGCCGCGTGGACATGGCCTTCGGTATGGGCTGCGCGGTGATTTTCGTCATATCGGTGGCAGCGTTTTTAAGTTGGACGTTCACGTACTTTATCCTGCGGCCCGGCGCGCCGGTGACGACGTGGGTCTGGGGGGCGATCAACCCATCCTCGGAGGCGATCGTTGATCTGAGCATCCTGAACTACATCGTGTACATTTTCGTTATCGCATCGTCCGTTCAGCTCGTCGAGATGTACGTCCGGAAGTTCTTCGGGGGCCTGTATAAGTCGTTCGGGGTGTACTTACCGCTTATCACCACCAACTGTGCGATCCTGTTCGCGTGCCTGATGATCATGAAACACATCTGCGGCGTCCCGGCGGGGCAGATGTGGGGGCTGGGCGAGGCGATGACGCTGGCGGTATTCGCGGGGATCGGTTTTACCATTGCGATTGTGATCATGGCGGGGATTCGCGAGGAGCTGGACCACTGCGACGTCCCGGGCCCACTGAAGGGGGCCGGTATTACGCTGATCGTCTCGGGAATCCTGGCCCTGGCGTTTATGGGATTCACCGGGGTTGATCGGTCCCTGGCGGAACTGTTCAAATAGAGACGGATACCCGATGAGGTAAGCGATGATTTGGGTTGTGGTTATTCTGGCGGCCGGGACGATGCTGGTCCTGGCGCTGCTGACGGCGTTTGTGCTCGGGTGGGCCAATGAGGCGTTTCACGTCGAGGTCGATCCGCGCATCGAGCAGGTCAACGAGGTCCTCCCGGGCGCCAACTGCGGCGGGTGCGGGTATGTCGGGTGCAACGAATACGCGGTGGCGCTGGTGGGCGGTCAAGTCCCGCCGGACAAGTGCACCGTAGGTGGGGTAAGCTGCGCCGCGGCGGTGGCTCAGATCCTGGGCGTTGAGCTGGTCCAGACCTGGGCTTATCGCCCCGTGGTCCACTGCGGAGCAACCGCCGCCCAGCGGCTCGGGACAAGCGAGTATCTGGGCGAACCGACCTGCGCCGCGGCCAACATCATCTCCGGCGTCCAGGGGTGCACGTATGGATGCACCGGCCTGGGCGACTGCGAGCGTTCGTGCACGTTCGACGCGATCCATATCATCGATTCTCTGGCGGTGGTCGACTACGACAAGTGCACCGGCTGCGGGGCCTGCGCGAGGGCCTGTCCGCGGAACATCATCTCGATGGTGCCGTTCAAATCCGAGCGAATGGTCGCTATCACCTGCTCCAACAAGGACTTCGGCAAGGACGTAAAGGCCGTCTGCAAGGTCGGGTGCATAGGTTGTGCCCTCTGCCAGAGGACCAGCGAGTTGTTTGCGGTTTCCGATAACATCTCACGGATCGATTACGACAAGTACGATCCGCAGCAGATGGGTGATTTGCTGGTCGCCATCGACAAGTGCCCGATGAAACGCATCGTCTTCGTCGGTAAGCCGTCGGCCGAAGACCTCGCCGCCGTCGCCCAAGAGGAGACGCCCAAGATCATCGAGGCGGATTTCAAGACCACCGTCGACGAGACGGAATGGCACGGATGATGGTCAAGGCGATTCTAGTCCGCGTCGTGTGGCGAATCATTGTTATCGCCGTTTGCGTCTTTGTCGGGCTGATCCTCATCGTCGTGATCTTTCAGTCCAGGTTCATCTACTATCCCACTCGTCGGATCGCCGATACCCCCCGGGACATCCTGCTTGATTATGAAGATGTGACATTCACCGCCTCCGACGGCGTGAAGCTGCACGGGTGGTTCGTCCCGGCGACCAACCAGCGGGGCGTCGTGCTGTTCTGTCACGGGAACGCGGGTAACATCTCGCATCGGTTGCAGTCGATCCAACTGTTTGGCGAGCTGGGGATGGGCACGTTCATCTTCGACTATCGCGGGTACGGACACAGCGCCGGGAAGGTCAGTGAGACCGGGACCTACCTGGACGCCGCCGCGGCGTGGGGGTATCTGACGGACCGGCGAGCGATACTCCCCGAGCGGATCGTCATCTTCGGGCGGTCCATCGGCGGGGCCGTCGCCGTCCACCTCGCCGCCCGGACCGAGCCCGCAGCCCTTATCGCGGAATCCACATTCACCTCCATGGGCGATCTTGCCGCCGACCTGTATCCGTATCTTCCCATCCGCCCGCTGATACGGACCAAGTACAACAGCATCGGTAAGATCGGCAGCGCCGGGTGCCCGGTTATGGTGATCCACAGCAGGGACGACGAACTGATCGGTTTCGAGCACTCCCGGCGCCTGTTCGAGGCGGCGCCGGAGCCGAAGCAGTTCCTGGAGCTTACCGGGGGGCACAATGAGGCCCTCGCCGACGATCCGCAGACCTATCAGGCCGCAGTCGACGCTTTCTTGAGCAAGGTTCTTGGTCCGGTCGGAGGTTCTACCGCCAATCATTCTCGATAGCTGCTTTGCGACGCTTGCCCATGTAACAGAACAGTACGGCCGCAGCCGTGCACATCGCTGCTGTCAGGACGGCGTAGAAGACCAGAAACCCCATCGTCGCCTCCTTGAATCGAATCTGAAGCGCCGAGCCCAGCCCCACACCGGCTAGGGCGCCCAGCAACGCCCCCCTCAAGACTGCGACCTCGTAGCTGGTCGCTGTCGAGCCGTACGGTATGATCCCCGCCACGGCAGCGGCGATACCGAAGACCGGGTTGCCCAGGTACAACGTCGGGGCGTGTCCCAGCGCCAAGAACAGGCCCGCAGACCCCGCGTACTTGAGGAGCCACCAGGTAGTGTTTTTTCGCCGCCGGCGCATCCGGTAATCTCTGTCACTGATCTGCTCTGGTTGCGGGTTCGCCTACCCGCAGGAGCCGATCGAACCCTTCCGTCATCGTCAACTTATACTCACCGGCCGTGCCCGTAACCACCATTGCTTCTATCCCCGCCTGCCCTTCCGCCAGCTCGATCCCCCCCACCCCCAGGACGCTCAGCGCCGTCGCCCAGGCGTCCGCGACCGTTGCGGTGGGGGCCCACACGGTGACCGAAGGCGCCGCCTCGGCGGGTCTGCCTGTGCGGGGGTCTATGATGTGACTGTAGCGCCGCCCGGCGATTTCACAATACCGGAAGTAGTTTCCGCTCGTGCACACGGCGCCCGAACTGACGTTCAGGACCGCCAGGGTCTTCTGACCACGCGGGTGGAACGGATCTCTGATACCGATCCGCCACGGTCGGCCCTTAGGGGCGGACCCAAAGCAGCGGATGTCGCCGCCGGCGTCCACTAACCCCCCCGCGCAGCCATGACGCTTAAGGGCCGCTATCGCGCAGTCGATTCCGTATCCCTTGGCGATCCCGCCCAGATCGATGCGCACCGAACCGCGGCGCTTCTTGGCGCCGCCGTCGAGGATCTCGATACCGTCCCACCCTATCCGGGTGCGCGCCTCGTCGATCTGCTTCGCCCTTGGGAGGCGGCCGCAGAGGGCGGCCTCGGTCCACAGATCGATTAGCGGCTTGACCGTTACGTCGAACGTTCCATCGGTCTGCTCGGTGAGCCTGCGGGCCGCACGTAGCAAATCCACCATCTCCGGCGACAGCGCGATCAGCTCGCCCGGTCCGGCGGCGTTCAGCTGCGACAGCTCGGAGCCGGCCAGGTGCGTGCTCATCAGGGCCTCTATGCGTCGCAGCTGGGCCTCGGCGTCTGCCAGGGCCGCCTTGGCGCCGTCCGGATGCACCACCGCCGTCAAACGGCAGTCGGTCCCCATGATTCCCCGCGGCCGTAGTGAGAACGATTCGGCCCTGCTTTCCGGTAAGGGCGGGACGAATACCCAAACCGCCGTGGCGACGATCGCTCCGATCAGAGACAAAACTCCGGCGATTCTCGTGATTCGTTCCTTCAATGTGACTTTCTTTCGGCCGTGTGGCTGGTGCGGCTGCGCTCGTCTAGAACCACCGCTGCACCCACGAGCGGATCCCGCCGGCCGCCCGGACCATGACCAGTGGGGTGGGGCACTTCTTGGCGATTGTCTCGGGCAGGTTTTCGCGGACGATTTGTCGCAGCAGCGGCTGGCGAGTGGCGCCGAGAATCAGCAGGTCGTAGGCGCCGGCTTCTTCCAGGATTGTCCCGGCGACGTCGCGCGACTCGACCCGCTTGGTCTGGAATCGCCCCCGGGGCGCTTGCAGACGGTGCCGCTGTTGTTCGGCGAATTCCTCGATGTCGAACTTGCTGTCGCCTCTTGCGACGGTGAAGGCGACGATCCGCCCTTCGGTCTCGTCGGCGAGGATGTTGGCCACTTCCAGGGCCAGGGCGCCGTTGGGCCCGCCGGCAATGGGGACGAGGACGCGATTGAACTTGCGGTTCCCGCCGCAGTCCTTCAATATCACCACGTTGCACGGGGCGCGCTCGATGATCGGATCGACCGTGCTTCCGAGCCTGAAGGCCTTCGATTCAGACTCACCGCGCCAACCCATGATCAGCATGTTGATCTTCTTCTGGCGGACGGCGGCGACGATGCCCCGGGCGATGTTACGGCAGTAGCGCAGGCCCGTGGAGATCGGGAACAGCGGCGCCAGGTACAGCATCGTCTCCAGGATCCCTTCCTTCCCTTCGAGCATGTACTTCTTGGCGTCGCTCAGCGGGACATGCTGGGGGACGGGGACCATGTGCAGCAGCTGGACCGAGGCGTCCTTCGCCCCGCAGAGCTTGTAAGTGGTTTGGACCATCTCCAGTGCGTTGTCCGGATTAGCAAGGGCCACCATTATGCGATAACCGGGGGGAGGTGGGGCTTCGGTGTCGTCGAAGATTAGGATTTCATCCTCCGTGGCGATGGTGCGCGACTTGGCGTACAGCAGATAGATTCCCAGTCCCAAGATCACCCAAAGCGGGGCGATGATCCAGGCCAGTGGGCTCATGCGGACGATGAAGACCGCCAGGATCCCCTGGAATACGATCGCCAGCAGGGGCGGGGCGGGGAAGAGCGGGACGAGGAACCCGTAGGAAAGCTCGTCGCCCATGTTAAGGCGGATCCGGATCACGCAGATGTTCACCAGGAAGAACAGGAACAGGAACATGATGGAGGCGCAGGAGGCCACGTCCTCGGTGGGAAGCAACCCCGCCGCGGTCAGCACTATCGCACCGGTAAACAGCAGCGCCGCCCACGGTGTCTTCTGTATCGACGAGATACGCGAGAACACCTCCGGGAGCATACGGTCGCG
>DAOVQV010000376.1 GCA_030628445.1 Phycisphaerae bacterium
AGGCGCCGTCGGTACCCCTCATCCGGTCGTGTGAGGGGATCGTAGTCGCCCTCATCCGTATCCAGCAGGATGGGTCCGGGCGGAGGGCGGGACCAATTGCACGGATTGGAGACCTCCACGTCCTCGCCCACGTCGATCCCACCGAAGATCCACCAATCCAGACCATAGAAGTCCTGCTCGACGAACTTACCGTCCTGATCGACCTTTGGCTCCAACCCGATCCCTGGAAACGCACCCGTGTGCTTCCCGACCCACTCATCTTCCCATATCGCCAGGCCCGTAAGCTTTCTGGCGGCGAACGTGTTCGGATCGTACCAGTCCCTCGGTACAAATACCTCCGGATCCGTCTGGTTAGTGCGGAACGTGTCGACCGTTACTTGCTGTCCGGTCCGCGGATCGGTGTAGGTTTTCCGGCCCAGCCAATCCTGCGAGCCCCTCGCTACGGAAGAGATGATCCTGACGCGGTAGTACCTGGTCCGCCTGATGCGGGCTGGGTCCGAACTGGCGATCCCGAGGGCGGTGTTGTAATCGGTGATCCACTCCGGGCACAAGACGGTCTCGAGGTCATCGGGCGGATTGAACATGTAATTCATCTTTATATCGGCCAGCTGATCCAGGTACTCGTAGAAGTGCGTCCCGCGCAATTCCCCGTAGGCGCGCATCAATCGCAGCGCCCGGCTGTACGGGCCGTAAGTGTGATGCACGGGTGGAACCACGTTCTTCCAGTACCCGGCGCTCATAGCATTGTTGCCACTTACCCACCCGCCCATCGGGACGTTACCCGAGCCGACCAACCCCGTGGGAATCCACTGCCGAAGCCTATCCCACCAGCGGAACAGCTTACCCCACGGCCCGACCCGATGCGGATCGGACCAGTCGGGTATCGCCCCGCCGACCCGCCTGCTGTAAAGCTGCCAGTTTGCCAACTCCTCTGTATAGGATGCCCCGTCCTGTTCGCTGACAGCAATTCGGCCCAGAAGGACGGGCTTGAAATCTTCAAATTCACCTTGGACCGCTGGTATCAGGGGCTCGTACGGCAGGACGCAGGCGTCTTTGGCGCCGTTTTCCCGGCCGAAGCGAACGGCGTTATGCTGGGCAAGGACCCCGGCACAGATCCCGGTGGCTCTGGAAAACTCACCAAGCGCCACGACGCCTTCCCAGATCTTCCCGTGCGGCGGCGGCCCGGGTCGCCCGCCGATGCGCCAGTGGGTGATGTCCTCCATGGAAAACCCCGGCGCCCCCAGCGCCTCATCAATTGCTTCGAGGATATCGCTCTTTTTTGTCGTCGTCCCGGGAGGTGCCCCATAAGGCCGAATGAGACAAGCGATGGCACCGGCGAGAATGGCCCTTTCCTTCTCGGACAGCTCGGGCGGGGCACCGGCTTCGATCCTCGCGGCCAACCGCTCCAGGGACGCTTCCAGTTGCGGCAGTTCCGCAAGCGTCAGTTCCACGGCCAGTGGAAGCGAATCGAGGACCGGGGCGATTCCCAACAGCCGCGCCGTCGCGACGTTATTCATCGCGATGACGTTCATGCTGCGGGCCATCCACCCGGCCCCGCTTACCGCCACGGCGTCGGCGGCGTTCTGCGTCGCCAAGCGGCGGTTGACCTGATCGCCCAGGTTGTAGACGAAGAACACCAGGCCCACCAGCAGCGCAATGGCCAGCAGCGTGATCGCGAGAACCTGTCCGGCGTCCCCCCGG
>DAOVQV010000087.1 GCA_030628445.1 Phycisphaerae bacterium
AAGTGTCGGTCCGCATGCGGCGCAGGAAGGCCGGGACCTCCAGCACAGGGGCAATAAGGGGTTTCGGCCACACGATGCGGATCATATTGGCGCTGCTTGTCGATTGCTTAGAGAGGCCCATTGACGAACCGGAGCGAGAGAAATGAACCCACAAGAGCTCACCCAGTCGCCGGACTTCACCCTCGTCCATCGGATCATCCCTGCGATCGTAGCGGTCATCATCGTGGTTGCGGTAGTCGAGTTGATCCGCCGCCGCAAGCTCCGCGAGGAATATGCGATGTTGTGGCTGCTGGCGTCGGCGGTGCTCCTGATCTTCGCGGTTTATCCCAAGCTGCTATGGTTGCTCCAGAAATGGCTTGGGGTGTTTTACCTGACGATAATGGTACTGGGGTCGTTTTTCTTCCTGCTGCTGCTTACGCTGCGCCTGGGGATTTCCATCAGCCGGCTGACGGATGATTCTCGTCAAATTGCCCAACGCTTGTCCCTGCTGGAGCGGAAGATCGAAAAGTTCACCGGAAGCCAAACCGACGATTCGAATGACAAAGACGAACCAAGCCCACACTCGGCCTGACGGGCGGTCCGCCCCGCTCGACAATCGCCCTTCGGCGCCGCTGGAGATCTCGCGGCGCTTTGCAGTTGTAGGCGTGGCGATCTTCCTGGTAGTGGCGGCGGTGCTCTTGGCGAAGCAGATTGCTTGGTCCAAGATCGCCACGCGGGACGCCTGCGGTTTTTACCTTCCCCTCGCCAATGCATTCGCCGTAGGGCACAGAGACGCAGCACAGCATCCGATGGTCCCGCCGCTGTATCCGCTCAGCATGGGTCTGCTGGCACGAGCTGTCGGATTCGCCGACGATCCGGCGGAGCTGGCCGGGCAGATTATCAGTGCTGTCAGCGTGCTGTCTCTTGTTGTGTGCGTCTACTTTATCGCGAGCATGACCTTTTCCCGCAGGACGGGCCTGGCGGCGGGGGCGTTGGTCGCCGTGAACCGCTGGATTATTCGCTTCGGCGGGAATGTGGGTCCGGCGATGATGTACTCGGTCTTTGTGACGCTGGTGGTGCTGGGGGTGTTGAGGTACAAGACCAAACCGTCGGCCTGGGTCGCCGCCTTTGTGGGGGTGGTAAGCGCTGCAGCCGCCCTTACGCGTAGCGAAGGGGTGTTCCTTGCGCCGCTGGCGGCGATCGTCATGCTGGCAGTCGTCTTGGGGGGTAAGAGGCGCCAGGCAGCACGCGTAGTCCTACATCTGGCGATAATGATCGTGGTGGTCGGTCTGCTGTGGTCACCCAGGTTGTCGTACATGCGCGCCAAGACCGGCCGCTACGTCCTCGATGTGAGAACGACGCAGCTTCTGGAAGGACAAACCGCCAAGAGAAACCCAAGCTGGTGGCGCCCGCCAAACGAGGCCGCCAGGATTCAGCTCCGTACGGGTAGGCGGGCGCGAAGCTACTCGGACGTGCTACAGGAGGCCGGCGAGACGCTGGTTATGGTCATTGGCCCGGCGACATGGGTGCTGGCGGGCGTTTGGTTCTTCCGGCGCAAGAACATACCCCGCCGCGGCGCCGCCCAGCTCATAATCGCCGCCGTGGTCATTACCGAGATAGCCATCGTCGCCCGCGTAAAGATGGACCGCCGGTACGTCGCTTCAGTAGCGTCTGTGGCACAGGTATGGGGCGGTCTGGGTATGGTGGTGCTCTCGGAGCGTCTCCGCGGGATGCGGGGCAGGTTAGGCGCGTTCGGGCGGTCGCTGACGCAACAGATGGTGGCGATGGGTTTTCTGATAGCCGCCCTGGCCTGCTGGTCGGTCCTCAGCTCGAACGTCGGCACGCGGCACCAGGAATTGCGCCGGCTGGGCCGACAGATACGCGACCTCGCCGGCGCCGGGCAGGTTGTCCTGGGTACGTCGACCGAACCGGCGTACTACGCCGACGGGCGCTCAGTCCTTATCGTCGAACCCCACAGCGAATCAGCGGGCCTTTCGCCCGAGCAGCTGGGCCGGATATGCCGGGCCAACGCCGTGGGGTTCATCGTCATACGCTCCGACGAGAACTGGTGCAGTTGGTTGGGCGACCTAGCCGCCGGCGGCGAAGCTGCCAAAGGCGTTGTCCTGGGAGCAGGAAGCAGCGGGAAGAGAGCCCGGCGAACGGGCCGGGCAATTGTTTCCTATCTCATCGACGCCGAGAAGCTGATCAAACTGCTCCCAGACACCGGCGCCCCTACCCGTGCGTCCGTTCGGGGCGAAGCAGCTCCATGAGCCTGTAGGCGGCGACGATCTTGGCGCAGTTGAGGCGCTGGCAGAATATGGCCCATCGGTATCGGCCGCCTGCCTGTTCGGCCGCCACGGCGAGCTGCTCGCGAAACTGCTTGCGGAACCCCGCCCCCGATTTGCTGAGGGGATACCATCTGAAGCTCGCCAGGTACGCGTTGATAAACCGCCCGTCCCAGCGGGCGCCCAACCGGAGCCAGTAGTTGTAATCCATGCAGTAATGAAGATCCGTTCGAAACGGTCCAACTTGCTCGCCCGCCGACCGCCTCCAGAAAACCCCCATCTGGGAGATCCAGTTCTCCGCCAGCAGCTTTCGGTAGCGGTACCTCCGCATGCGGAGGTTCTTGTACCACGTGATCGACCGGCGGATCTGATGTCCCCCTGCGTCGACGACGCGCACCTTTCCGTATGCCCACTGCGTTTGCGGCTCGGACTCAAAGACATCCGCCACCGTCGCCAGCGCGCCGCCCTCGTAGAGGTCGTCGCTGTTGACCCAGCCGATCACGTCCCCGGTCGCCATCGCCGCGCCCTTGTTCAGCGCATCGGCCTGGCCCTTATCGGGTTCGCTTACCCACCGAACCGCATCGCCGCAGCTCTTGAGAATATCGACCGTCGAGTCGGTCGAGCCCCCATCGACGATGATGTGCTCCAGTTCGAAACTACCTTGCTGCGACCGGACCGAATCGATGGTGCGTCCGATATAATCGGCCTGGTTGAACGAGGGCGTAATGACCGAGATCTTCAACACCCCCGGACGATACACAAACCGCCCGTCGCTCACAAGATGTCGCGCGGTCGCTATTGACCTTTGGCGGCGGCGGTTTTATATTGCTGGTTAGGGTCGAGGGTCGCGACGGAATTTTCTGGAAGAACGACATGCCCTTAAGCAAGCTGGACGAACTGGAAAGCAGGAGCATTTTCATCGTCCGCGAGGCGTACCAGCAGTTCCGCAAGATCGCCTTGCTCTGGTCGATCGGGAAAGACTCCACGGCGTTGTTGTGGATTTGCCGCAAGGCCTTTTTCGGGCCCCTGCCCTTCAACGTCGTGCACATCGACACCGGGTATAAGTTCCCCCAGATGTATGAGTTCCGCGACGAGTACGCCGTCAAGTGGGACCTGGACCTGATCGTGGGGAAGAACACCGAGGCCTTGGAAGCCGGGATGGGTCCCGAGGCGTCGGCGTCCAAGCTTGACTGCTGCACCGCGCTTAAGACCGAGGCCCTCAAGCAGACCATCGGCCGTGAGGGTTTCGATGCGCTGCTTTTGGGGATCCGGCGCGACGAGCACGGGATACGCGCCAAGGAGCGGGTTGTCTCGCCGCGCGACCGGCAGTTCAAGTGGGATTACCAGAACCAGCCCGCCGAGCTGTGGGACCACTACAAGAACAGCTACGCCGAAGGGACCCACGCTCGGGTCCATCCCATGCTGCACTGGACCGAACTTGACATCTGGACCTATACCCGCCGCGAGAGGATACCGGTAAGCCCCTTGTACTTCGCACGCGATGGGAAGCGCTACCGCAGCATCGGGTGCCATACCTGCTGCCAACCCGTGGACTCGACGGCGTCGAACGTGGACGAAATCATCGAAGAGCTCGCCACCACCACGGAGGCTGAACGGGCGGGCCGCGCCCAGGATAAGGAATCCATCTACACCATGCAGAAGCTTCGCGCGATGGGGTATATGTGATGGGTGCGGTCGATTCGCAGACCAGGCAGCTTAAGTTCGTCATCGTCGGGCACGTCGACCACGGGAAGAGCACGTTGATAGGGCGGCTCCTGTACGACACGGATTCCCTCCCGCCTTCAAAAATGGAAGAAATCCGCACCGCCTCCGCCCAGCTCGGGCACGATGTCGAGTTCTCCTACGTGATGGACAATCTCGAGGAGGAGCGATCCCAGCGCGTCACCATCGACACCGCACAGATCCAATTTCGCACGCCGCAGTCCGAGTACGTCATCATCGATGCGCCGGGGCATCGCCAATTCATCCGCAACATGGTCACGGGCGCCAGCGAGGCCGAGGCGGCAGTGTTTATCGTCGACGCCGCAGGGGGCGTCCGCGAACAGACCCGCCGACACGCCTACGTCCTGGCGATGCTGGGGATCGAGCAGGTGATTGTGGTGATCAACAAGATGGACTTGGTCGGGTGGAGTCAGGAGCGTTTCCAGCAGGTTAGCGGCGAGCTGACGAGCTTTTTGGGCCAGCTGGGGATCACCCCGCTGCTGGTCATACCGGCCTCGGCGAAGCTGGGCGACAACGTCGCCAAACCAAGCACCAACATGCCCTGGTGCACCGGTGCGATCCTGATTGATTCGCTCGCCCAACTGCGCCGTCGCCGCCGTCCCCAGCAGCTTCCGCTGAGGCTCCCCATCCAGGACCGATACGAACTGGACGGAAAGAAAATCCTTCTGGGCAGGATCGACACCGGGACAATTCGCACCGGGGAGGAGGTCCTCTTCTTACCCTCCGGCGTCAAGGCCGAGGTCGCCTCGATCGAGGTCTTCTTACAGGACCGAACCGGCGCCGAGGCCGGCGAGAGCATCGGGCTGACGTTGCGGGGCGATGAGCCCATCGGGCGAGGTGAGGTCGCCTGCCCGACCGATGCGCCGGCGGCCGTGTCCGGGCGGTTCCGCGCCAGCGTGTTCTGGCTTTCAAATGATGCGTTCCGAATGGGTGAGCAGCTGAAGCTGCGCTGCGCGACACAGCAGGTTCCCTGCACGATCGAGCGGATCGAGCGCCTTACCGACAGCTCAACGCTGGAGCTGATCGCACAGGACGCCCGCCAGATGGCCGCTACGCAGGTCGGGCACGTGGTCATCCGCACCGAGCGGCCGATCGCCGTCGAGCCGTTCGCCCAGACGCCGGAGCTGGGCAGGTTCGTCCTGACGCGCGGCCACGACGCCGCGGCCGGGGGGATCATCACCGAGACAAAGGGATGACAGACCATGCCCGGCGCGTTTGAAAGAGTCTTCGTCCTCGGGATCGACGGGGTTCCCCACTCGCTGCTGCAGCGCCTCGGCGCCGAAGGCGTCACCCCCAACCTTACCGAACTTCAAACCGGCGGCCAGTCCGCGCAGATCGACAGTGTATACCCGACCGTCTCCAACGTGGCGTGGGCGTGCTTCCAGACCGGTAAGGGCTCCGGTAAGTTCGACATCTTCGGTTTCACCGAGGTGGACGAGCAGCTGCGGTTGCGGATTCCCAACACCACGCACCTGCGCAGCAAGACCATCCAGGAACTCGCCTCCGACGCCGGGCGGCGAGTTATCAGCCTGGGCCTCCCCAGCAGCTACCCCCCGCGCCCGGTCAATGGGCTGATGGTAAGTGGGTTCCTCGCCCCGACGCTGGAGCGGGCCGTCCACCCACCCGACCGCGTCGAACAGTTGACGCAACTGGGTTATCAACTGGACATCGACCCGGTGCGCGCCCGGGGGGATTTACCTTATCTCAAGTCCACAGTGCTGAAGCTGCTGGACGGGCGGCGCCGCACCACGGAAGCGTTGATGTCCCAACAATGGGACCTGTTCCTGCTGCACGTCATGGAGACGGACCGCGTGAACCATTTCATGTGGCGGTTGTGGAACAGCGGTCACCGCGAGGGTAAGGCCTTTTTCGAGGACTTCTATCGGCGGGTGGATGATCTTGTAGGTCGGATCGCCGATCGGCTCGGGCCGAAAGACCTGCTGTTGATACTCTCCGACCACGGTTTTTGCCTGATCCGTCACGAGGTAGAGCTTAATCGCTGGCTGATGGACCAAGGTTATCTGAAGCTGTCTGGGGATCCGACCAAGGAGATGTTCGCTGCGATCTGTGGCGATTCGGCCGCCTTTGCGATGGTCCCGGGTCGCATCTACCTCCTTGACCGGGACAAATACGGCCGCGGATCGGTCACGGACGAGAACCGCCAGAACATAACCGACGAGATCATCGCCAGACTGCAATCGCTGCGAGATCCGCCCACTTCCCGTGCGGTCTGCAAATCGGTTTTCAGGCGGGGCGAACTGTTCGCCGGACCGTACGCGAATCACGCTCCCGACATCGTGATCGACCCGAACGACGGGTACGATTTCAAGGGGTCCCTCACCGGCGGCGAGATATTCTCCGCAAGCCCGATCACCGGAATGCACACGTATTACGATGCGTATCTTTACGCGCGGGGCGCCGAGCTTGCGGGCGGCCGCCGCTGCATCACCGACGTAACGCGGAGCATCGCCGAGGCGCTGTCGATTCCCGTCCCGCCGGATATGGACAGCCGGGGTGTGCTTTCCTAAGCTGCGTGCAATAAAGATTGAAGATTGCACGCAACTAGAGCACAGCAGCAGTAGAAAGTGGGCAGTTGAAACAGCCCAGTGCCCCG
>DAOVQV010000216.1 GCA_030628445.1 Phycisphaerae bacterium
AACTCGGCACAAGGGTGCAGGGGATACCACTGCAAACATTACCAGTGAGAGGGGTCATACTACGTTTGAATCGCAGTATGCCTCTACCGACCGCAACTCTTGCCTCTTGCCCCAAAAGACAAGCATAGGTCAAGTCGCGCCTGTGTCGATGATAGCGCCGTCGCGCCTAGGAATCCCCAGGCCCTTGTACGATAGAAGCTTGGGCCAATGCGCCGCGTAGGACTCGAACCTACGACCCGCTGATTAAGAGTCAGCTGCTCTGCCAACTGAGCTAGCGGCGCGGGTGAGCAGTAAACATCTCACTTTAGAAAGGCCCATTGGGGCAGGTCAAGTTGAAATTGCGTCGGTGGCGAGTGAACTGAGGATTGGCTCGACGCCGAAAAGGCCCTGCCTCCGAGCGGGTCATCTTTGGCGAAGGTCGCGGCCGCGGCCGGCGCTACTGCTTTGGCGGGACGCGCTGTTCAATCAGGGCTACCAGATCGCGGAAGTTCTTGAGCTTCCATGAATCCAGCACGAGCTTCCTGCCCCCCCCGTAATGCAGCGTCAAGACGCCCTTGTCTTTGAGCTTGGCCGAATCGAGCTCGGTCACGTCCGACCAGGCGATTCTCTGGGCCCCCACGTATCCGATCCCTTCGTCGTCGGCGATGAGTTTGCGTCGCAGGAGTCGCACCCCCAGCGCGGCGAAGACAACTCCTGGTGGCACGAGCACCCAAGGCCCGTAGTTGTTCAGCAAGTACCCGATGATCGTGTTAATGTGCGCCAGCGTCCAGGCCTCGGGCGGTGGGTACTTAGCTCGCTCCAAAAAGCACCAAAGCCCGAAGCCTATCAGCATGGCTGCGAAGATGAACAGCCGCACGGCGGGATCGTTGGTGGCGGGGCACTCGACGCGTCTGGATTGGTCTGTGGGGGCGTCGTTCATGTTCGTTCGGCTCCCTGTCTTCTGGTGGACTTGCGCAAATACAGTAGCGTTCGCGGGCGGCCTTGCCAAGTGTAATCCGCCCGGCGGGGCTTTGGGTAAAAGCTGTTGACAGAGGGGCGCGGCGACAATAGCCTTACCTGACCTGTCAGGCGGAGGATTCTGCCCGCCGACCGGCGCCGCTCTGAGGGGGCTGTCGCGGCGGCGATGAAAACCCGGAATGATAGAGCAGTTGACGACATAATGTAGCGATTTGCTCGTAGGCGAGGACAAGGCTGGGAAGGAAGGCGAAGCAGACAACCCCGTCGGGTTGTCGATGCAGCCTGACGAAGCCAGCCGACGCCGCAGGCAGAGCAAACGCTACAGAATGGTGTTAAGTGCTCTAAACGCTGAAAGGAGCGCACAGTCATGGCGATTAAGGTTGGCATTAACGGATTCGGACGTATCGGGCGCTTGGCGTTTCGGGCGATGGCGCAGGACCCTGATAAGTTCGACGTCGTCGCTATCAACGATCTGGCTGACGCCGACATGCTGGCGTATCTGCTTAGATACGACTCGACGCAGGGCCCGTTTCCGGGGAAGGTCGTCGCCAAGCAGGATTCCCTGGTGGTCAACGGGAAGGAGATGAAGGTCCTTTCCGAGAAGAACCCGGCCAAGCTGCCGTGGGGGAAGATGGACGTGGAGGTCGCGCTGGAATCGACCGGGGTTTTCCGCGCGAACAAGACTCCCGAGAAGCCCGGGTACGACAGCCATCTCGACGCCGGGGCGAAAAAGGTCATCATCTCCGCCCCTACCAAGGGCGACGCCGTCACCGTCGTGCTCGGTGTGAACGACGATGTACTGACGGAGCAGACCAAGTGCATCTCCAACGCCTCCTGCACGACCAACTCGCTTGTCCCCGTGGTAAAGGTCCTGCACGAGAAGTTCACCGTCGTCAAGGGCCTGATGACCACGTGCCACGGGTACACCAACGACCAGAAGATCCTGGACATGATAAGCAAGAGCAAGACCCGCGCCCGGGCCGCTGCAATCAACATCATCCCGACGACGACCGGAGCGGCGGCGGCGGCGGGGACGGTCCTGCCCGAACTGAACGGCAAGCTGGACGGTTTCGCGCTGCGCGTTCCCATACCGTGCGGGTCGATTACCGATCTGACCATCCTGACGGACACTAAGACGAGCATCGAGGAGGTCAACGAGACCGTCCGCACGGCCGCCGAAGGCCCAATGAAGGGAATCATCGAGTACGTCACCGACCCGATCGTCTCGTCGGACGTCATCCACAATCCGCACAGCTCGATATTCGATTCCAACAACACGCTGGTGATGGACGGGGACATGGTGAAGGTGACGATGTGGTACGACAACGAGTGGGGTTACTCCTGCCGCACCGCAGACCTGATCGAAAAACTGGCCGCGCTGTGACGCAGGCTTGAAAATACAGCGACTTTGGACCATCATGGGCTCGCCGGAAGGTGAGCCCTTTTTCCCAGAGACAAACGCGAATCTCGAAATTCGAGTTTCTTATTTCGAGCTTTCGGTGAGCGGTTCACATCAACCAAAGGTGAAGGACTTGGAAAATGGCGACTAAGACGATTGCGGATCTTTGCGATGAGGACATTTCCGGTAAGTGCGTGCTGATGCGCGTGGATTTCAACGTTCCGCTTAAGGATGGGAAGGTGACGGATGATGCGCGGATCGTCGCAGCCTTACCATCGATCAAAAAGGTCATCGAAGCCGGCGGAAAGCTGGTGCTGATGAGCCACCTCGGGCGGCCCAAGGGCAAGGTCGCCCCCCAATTCTCGCTTTCCCCGGCGGCCAAGAGGCTGGCGGAACTGCTGAGCAAGGACGTCGCCCTCGGTCCGACGGACATCGCCGGCGAGCAGGCCCGCAAGATGGTGGGCGAGCTTTCCGGCGGTGACGTGCTCCTGCTGGAGAACGTCCGCTTCGACTCCCGCGAGGACAGCAAGGACGAGGCCGACGTTATGCAGTTCGGCGACGAACTGGCGAAGCTGGGCGAGCTCTATGTCAACGACGCTTTCGGTACCTGCCACCGCAAGCACGCCAGTATGTATGGTTGTCCCAAGGCGATTCAGGCGGCGGGCGGATCGGCCGTGGCGGGGTTCCTCGTCGAGAAGGAGATCAGATACCTTCACGAGGCGGTGGACTCGCCCGTCAGGCCGTTCGTGGCGATACTGGGCGGGGTAAAGGTCTCCGATAAGATCAAGCTGATCTCGACGCTGCTGGGTAAGGTCGAGAAGATTCTAATCGGCGGGGCGATGGCCTACACACTGCTGAAGGCCAAGGGCGCCGCCGTCGGTGCCAGCCTGATCGAGGCGGACCAAATCGATCCGATGCGCGACTTGCTCGCCCGGGCCGGCGATAAGATCCTCCTGCCCCGCGACCACGTCGCGACGGATGACTTCGACTGCGGCGCCCCCGTGCCTGTGGGCGAGACGGGCATCGGGCAGACCTTGATGGGCATGGACATCGGACCCAAGACTATCGAGCAGTTCTGCGGTGTGATATCCGAGGCCAGGACAATCGTCTGGAACGGGCCTATGGGTGTCTTCGAGCAGGACGCCTACGCGGGGGGAACCAGGGCGATTGCGGCGGCGGTCGCGGCGGCCACCGACGCCGGCGCCGTAAGTGTAATCGGCGGCGGCGATTCAGCAGCGGCCGTGGCG
>DAOVQV010000149.1 GCA_030628445.1 Phycisphaerae bacterium
GTCCTCGCCTACGAGCAAATCGCTACATTATGTCGTTAACTGCTCTAATTCACCGGCTGCTCTGTCCGACCGATCGCCCGAGGGACTCCTGCGACATGTCGGGGGTGAAACTATAGCGGCGTAGACTCGCTGTCAAAACCTTTTGCGCTGATCGGATTGCTCGATCTGGACTTGCGTGCTTAGACAGGTCCGGGTTCTCAGGCGAACAGTGCATCGACGAAGATGGCGGGGTCGAACGGCTCGACGTCTTCGTAGCTTTCCCCCAGGCCGACGAACTTGACGGGGATGTTCACCTCGTTGCGGATCGCCACGACCACGCCGCCCTTGGCGGTGCCGTCAAGCTTGGCAAGGAAGATTCCGGTGACGTCGATGGCGTCGGTGAACGACCTGGCCTGGTTGATGGCGTTCTGGCCGGTTGTGGCGTCCAGGACCAGCAGCACCTCGTGCGGGGCGCCGGGGATCTTCTTGGCGACCACGTTGCGAATCTTCGTCAGCTCCCGCATCAGGCCCTCCTGCGTATGCAGCCTCCCGGCAGTGTCGACCAGCAGCACGTCGGCCTTGCGGGCGACGGCGGCGTCGCAGGCGTCGAAGACCACCGCCCCAGGATCGGTCCCGGCGCCCTTTATGATGTCCACGCCGATCCGCTCAGCCCAGATCGTAAGCTGCTGGACGGCGGCGGCCCGGAACGTGTCTCCCGCGGCCAGGACCACCTTCTTGCCCTCCCGCTTGAGCAGATACGCCAGCTTGGCGACCGAGGTCGTCTTACCCGACCCGTTAACCCCGGCGACCAGGACGACCGTCGGAGTCTCTTGGGCGAACTGAACCGCCCGGTCGCAGGGTGGCCAGTACTTCTTCAGCTCATCCTTCAGGAAGCCCAGTACGTCCTCGCCCTTCTCGATCCGCTTCTGCTCGAAGGCGGTCTGGAGGTCCTGGGATATCCTCGCGGCGGCGGTGACGCCGAGGTCGGCCTCGATCAGCCTGGCCTCCAAGTCATCCAGCAAATTCTTGTCAAGCCGCTTACCCACAAGCAGCGACTTCAGGGAGCCCAGGAGTTTCTCCTTGGTCCGGCCAAGGCCCTTTGCAAGAATCTTCCCAAATATCGCCATCTCTTATCCTATGGTGAATCCGTTGAGGTCCTTGGGGCCGCTCAATAGCAGGTATGCGCGTTCTGCAAACTCATGTCCATCCTTGCGAGGTCTATCGCACTTAACGCTTGTCTGTCTCGTCTGCGGGGGTCTCGGCCTGCAATTCCTGGTGCGCTTCGGCGTCTTTGCCAACCAGCTCCTTGGCGACAGAATCAAGCACGCCGTTGATGAATCTCGGGCTTTCCGCCGTCGAGAATTCCCTCGCCAGTTTGATAGCCTCGACGATGACCACCTTAAACGGGGTCTTCCCGGCGACAAACTCCCCCACCGCCAGGCGAAGGATGCTGCGGTCCACCATCGCCAGCCTATCGAGGTCCCAGTCTCTGGTGTGACGGGAAAGGACTTGATCGCACTTATCCAGGTCCGCCAGCGCTTGGCGGATCATCTTGCCCGCCGTCGCCTGCGTCTCGGGGGGCTCGTCGCTGTCCTGGATGAACAGATCGACCAGATCCGCAACGGAAGGGCCTTGGGCGTCGAGGCAGCACAGCCCCTGCAAGGCCAGACGCCTTGCCCTGTGGCGCCGGCTCACGGTGGTCACTTATCCTTTCGCCGCGACGGGAGCTGGGCGAGCAGATTGACCATCTCGACGGCCGACCTGGCCGCCTCGGCGCCTTTG
Source organism: Phycisphaerae bacterium (assembly GCA_030628445.1). Classification (GTDB taxonomy): domain Bacteria; phylum Planctomycetota; class Phycisphaerae; order SM23-33; family SM23-33; genus DAOVQV01. The sequence continues at coordinate 1,762 of DAOVQV010000149.1, forward strand.
TTGCCTGACTTGGCCCCGGCGCGTTCGATCGCCTGCTCGATGGTATCGCAGGTCAATATCCCGAAGATGCACGGGACACCGGACTGGATCCCCGCCAGCGCGACGCCCTTGGCGGCCTCGGAGGCGATGTACCGGTGATGGTCGGTTCCGCCGCGGATTACCGCACCCAGACACACAACCGCCGCCCAGCGCCCGCTGTCGACGAGCTTCCGGGCGATCAGCGGGATCTCGAAGGTCCCCGGAGACCAGATCACATCAACGTTGGCCTCGTCGGCGCCGTGGCGGGACAAGGCGTCCAGCGCACCGGCCAGCAGCCTGCTCGTTACGAACTCGTTGAACCGGCTGGTGACCACGGCGAACCTGGCCCTGGCCGGCGCAACCAACTTGCCTTGATATGTCTTCATCGCCTGATGCTCCTTGAAGATTATCTGCGGGCGTGCAGTATACGCACAGGCGTGAGCCTTTTGCAAGAAAAGCGGGACGGGTGGCGGGCTCTGCGGGTTAATCCAACAAGTCGGTCAGGAGGCGGACGATTTCGTCGGCCCGCCCCGCTGCCAGGGCCAGCGGTAAGGCGAGCATCCCCGTCGCCACCATCAGCATCACTGTGCCCATGGGAGAGGCCTGGGCCCTGACCGACGAGAGCTTCCCGGACAAGGCGTGTTCGAACCGCCGGGTAAGCTCGTCGCTTGCACCTCGCAGGCGAACCGTCACATTCCGCAAGATGGGAAAAGAGCTGATCTGGACGAACGGGCGTCTCGGCGAGAAGAACGGTCCCCTCTGTCGCGGCCGAAGGGACAGCCCCAGCGACCCGGCGATCTCGTCGATGATGCGATGGGCTTGGTGGGAGGGCATGTTGTAGATGACCCAGGACCCTCCGCGCGGCGCCAACGCCACAGCTACAAACGCCACAACAGATACGGCCAGAAGAACACTGAGCAGAGAAACGCCCAAATAGTTCAAGACCGGAACAGCGAACATCGGGGAAAGTGCAACAACGAGCAACGCGAAGTCCGCCCTCGCGGAGAGCATCTGGGGGCGTCTGCGGGTGTTCAGAAGACCCAGGACGAGAAAATACATCGCCACCGGGATCAGCACGGTCCCCACGCTCAATGCCACGCCCAGATGTTCGCTATAAGACATTTATCCTGCAATCCCTTCGCGCTACAAGTTCTCGTCTCTGATATCGCTCGGTTCGGCTACTTTCCTGTAACCCAAAGCCCTGATGACGTCCAGCACTTCCGTCCAGGTGGGAAACGGGCGGCTGTTGAGGCGCTTGTATTCATTGACGGCCATTATAAACTCGAACTGCTCATCGGTCATCTCGCCTTCTTCGGCGGCCCGTCGCTTATCAGTTCTTCGCCTCCCGGGGCCTCGACGACGATCCAGCCCGACACGCCGGTCCATGACACCGCGGCGCTTGCCCGATCTTTTTTCTTTACCGTCCGAGGTCTTCCGAGATTTACCGCCGCCGTTTTTGGCCATATCCATTCTCCAAAAGTTCCAGCAGAATCCTCAGCGCCTTCTATCGCGGGCTGCGCCCCATTCTATCAGGGACTCTCAGCAATGGCCCGATTCATCATCCTCAGAATCGGTTTCGATATCGTCCAGCAGATCTTCTTCGTCGTCGAGCGGGTCCTCGGCTCTGTCATCAAGAGGCTGTTGCAATTCCAACTCATCGTCCTCGTCTTCGTGTTCGTCAGTTTCGTCCGTCTGCGGGGCGAACTCATCGAGATCTTCCCGGTCGGCGATAACCTCGGAGGCCTCGTCCAGAAGCACCTCCGGAACCATGACGGGGACGCCGCGCCTCCGGGGCAACTCGGCACGTTTGGCCTCGTCGTCAAGCTTCTCGTCGGTGCCCACCATCGCCGGGATATCATGATCTTCCAGCAACGAACGGTACTGCTCGGCGTCGTCGAGGGAACGAGCATAGACTACCGGCACGAAGTCGGATTTCCCCTCGCCGGACAAATCTAATTCCGCACCTTCTGGCGACATGCCCGCATCTCCTTCGAGATGGATTCATCAATCAACTATACGCTTTCATTCTCGGCACAGAGAAGCGGATATTTCAACTAATTTTTACCCAATCGCGCGGGGTGGGCGCGAACTTAGAGCCCCTCCGCCTACCTGCCCCCCCGCTGGAGACCATCGCAACTCCAACTGGAGCAATTAACCAAGACCAAGGGCTTGGCCGTGCGCCAAAAGTCTGTACAATGTATTCAATGCGCCCCCAACAAGAGCAAAGTCGAAGCCCAGAGGGACAAACTATGATGCAATTCCTTCCCGGGGAGGCGAGGGAGATACAAACAACCCGACGCGGGCCGCTGGCGTGGGTGATTATCTGCCTCATCGCGGCCGTCGTGGCCGGGTGCGGTGATAGCTCCGCGTACGTCACGCCGGACAGGCTGACCAACGGGCTGGTTATCATCCTCCCGGGCATCGAAGGCGAAAGCCAGCTCAACCGCGACATACGAAGAGGTCTGGTCAACGCCGGCGTCCACCGCGCCCTGCCAATATACCCCTGGGGCCGACCCATACCGCTGGCAGGAGTGCTCCTTAACCAGGTGGACTTCCTGGGCAACCGCCTCGCCGGAGCGCGAATTGCAAATATGATCACAGAGTACCAGGACGACCATCCCGGTAATCCCGTTTACATCATCGGACACAGCGGCGGGGGCGGCGTGGCCGTCTTCGCCGCAGAGGCCATGCCGGAAGACCGAAAGGTCGACGGGCTGATTCTCCTGTCGGCCAGCATTTCCACCGCCTACGACCTGACCAAGGCCCTGTCGCGCTGTAAGTGCGGAATTACCAACTTCTACAATACCGATGATACGGCCTTGTTGGGACTCGGCACGATAGTCATGGGGAATGTGGACGGAA
>DAOVQV010000211.1 GCA_030628445.1 Phycisphaerae bacterium
ATACACCGCACCGATCAGCACGGCCGTGCGCTGTCTGTCGGCGAGGTAGAGCAGCATCGGGAGGGAAACAGCGGCGCTGCTCAGCACCGGCTGGAGGTAGTCCTTGCATATCCTGAAGCACCCCCCGAAGCCCATGGACTCGACGAATAACCTTCGCAGCGGGCCCGACCGGACGCTGTTTCGCATCGCCGACAGCAGCACCCGAAGAACTTGGCGGATGGAAATATGATCTTTCCTCGGCCCGTCCAGCTCCGGTGGATAGCCCAGGAAATTGATGATGTTTCCCAGGTAGGGGATGACGCAGAAGTAGAAGACGTAGGAGTACTTGTGGAGCGTAAAGACAAGCGCCGCGGCGATGACCACGCTAAGGGCCGAACCGAGCTTCGACCAGGACCGCGTGAAACCATACACCTTTGTCTTCTCATCGTCCCGCCCCTCCAGCGAAAGCCAGTTGAAGATAATCGCCTTGTGCGTCCCGGTTCGGAAGGCTTCGCCTATGGAAAAGAAGAACATCGCCGCAAAGAGCATCCAGACCTCTGATGAGGCGCCGAAGATCATGAACGCAGCGATGTACGCCAGGTGGGAAAAGATCATCGACCGCCGCCGGCCCATAACGTCGGCGATCGCGCCGGTGGGGATCTCCGTCAGGTTGATGCAGATCTCACGGAAGGCGATCAGCAACCCGATTAGGGTGAAGCTCAGGCCCTTTTCCCGAAAAACCAGGATCAAGAACGGGTCGAAATACCGCTGGTTTTTCAGAAACCCGTAAAGGCTGAATCGAAACAGCATCCGCGGTCCTCTTATCTTTCGGTATCGTGATTCGTTCGGTGGACCTTGTCAATACCCGCCGGCGCTAGGAGTCCCTAACACCAATGAGACGTGGCCGCGACGTAGTGTATTTTGTTGCAGCCCAAGGCGGGAGGGCGACGACGGCCCTTGGCGGGCCGTCGAACCCGACCAACGCAGGGGTGCGGCAAAAGACGCACGTCCCTTCGGGTTGCGACGCCAATGAGCGTCTACGGCGTCAGAACTCCTCAGCATACCACTAAGGTATTCCATCGTCGTTCTTCCTTGTATCCATCTCATTGGCGTCACAACGCGGCTCGCGCCTCATTGGTGTTAGGGGCTCTAAGTCTAAGCGAAGCGGGAATGGTTTGTTCAAGCGCGGCGGTTACAATACCCCCATGGACGATGATGAGCGGTTCATGTCGCTGGCGATCGAATTGGCCGGGCGAGGGCGGGGGTCGGTCGAGCCGAACCCGATGGTGGGCGCGGTGATCGTCCGCGGCCGGCGAAGGTTAGGGTGCGGGTGGCATAAGCGCTTCGGCGGGCCGCACGCCGAGATCGAGGCCCTGGGCGACGCCGCCCGATCCGGCCGCGACATCCGGGGCGCAACGATGTACGTCTCGCTGGAGCCGTGCTGCCGCCGGGGCAAGACGCCACCGTGCACCGACGCGATCATCGATGCAGGTCTGGGTCGGGTCGTCGTGGCGATGCAAGACCCCCACGAGAAGGTCGCCGGGGGCGGTGTAGCTGCTCTTCGGGCGGCCGGGATCGACGTGCTCGTCGGTGTCTGCCAGATCCAGGCGCGCCGGCTGTTAGCCGCCTACATCAAACTTCGCACCGAGCGGCGACCGTGGGTAATCTGCAAGTGGGCACAGACGTCCGACGGGCTTGTGGAACTGGGCGAGGACCAAGGTAAGTGGATCTCCGGGGCCCAGTCGCGCGGCTGGGTGCACAAGCTTCGCGGGCGGTGTGAAGGGATTTGCGTCGGAATCGGGACCGTCCTTGCGGATGACCCGCTGCTGACCGACCGCAGCGCCCTGGGGCGCCACCCGATCCGCGTCGTGCTGGACTGCGGGCTTGGGATTCCGCTTGACAGTCAACTCGTCCGGTCGGGCGGTGAGGTCCCGCTGATCGTCGCGACCAGCGCGGAGGCCCTGACCGCCAACCCCACCCGCGCCGAGCAACTCATGTCCGCCGGGGTCGAGCTGCTGGAACTGCCCGCCGCCGAAGGGCGCCTCCACCTGCCCGCGCTTTTGGATGAGCTGGGTCGGCGGGGGTGGACATATCTGCTCGTCGAGGGCGGCCCGACGGTGCTGGAGGGTTTTATCGACTCGGACCTCACCGATGAACTGTTGGTGTTCGTCTCGCCGCCGAAGGACGTCCCCGCCCCCGAGACGCTGAGGCGTTTCGATATCGCTGAGCTTCGCCGCCGGAGGCAACTGGGCGAACCACAGCTCAGCAGGATCGGAGACGATACGCTTCTGCGTTTCGTTCTGAGCAGCTATTAGAGCCCTTAACGATTCTGGGTTGCTCTTGGGGAACTTGGCGCAGCGCAGCTACCTGTTGGCCTTGGTCTGTCGTGTGGGCCTAAGCACCCAGCGGACCGCCAGGATGCCCATCCCGATCACCAATAGCGCATCGGCGACGTTGAAGATCCAAGGGTAGTGAAGAGCGGAGCAGTTGATGAAATCCCTCACCTGGTTTTGAATCAGCTCGCCGCCGGGCAGGTGCACTTGACAGAAGAGCCTATCGTAGAGATTTCCCAGCGCCCCGGCCGCGATGAGTCCCATCGCCAGGTGAATCTGCCAGTCCTTTGAGTTCGACACGGCGAACAGATACAGCAGCAACAGGACCGTCACGATGGTTGCGGCGCCGATAAGCTTTCGATTCATCCCGAGCCCGAAGACTACCCCCGGGTTTGTCGAAAGTGTGAACTTCACCCCGGGCGCGACCGGACGGGTAAACTGCTGGAGTCCCTCGGCGCCGGTGAGGTCCGTACCTTGGCGATGGCGGACGATTTGGCGCATCTGTTGGTAGCGCAGCTGCAGTTGCGGATCGCCCAGCAGGGACTGGAAGACATAATGCTTGCTCAGCAGGTCGGCGGCGAGTCCGGCGGCGGTCACAAGTAAGAAAGCTGCAATGGCGGCGGGGCTTCGAAAGGCCCGGCGGGAACTGTGCACAGCGGACCGGGCGGTATGGGCCGCATCGGCGTCTGTTGGGGCGGCGCACAAGGTGCGTTAACCCTCGCCCTGATCCACGAGGTCCTCCCGGCCCGGGCGGACGAGGCCCTTCTCGACCATGCGAGCGTACTCGATGCAGTATTTTGCCCACGGGCGGGCTCTGAGGCGCGCCAGGCCGATCCGCTCGCCCGTGCCCAGGCAAATCCCGTAAATCCCGTCGTCGATACGTTTCAGGGCCTCGTTGATCTCTTCCAGCAGCGCACGCTCGTTTTCCAACAGCCCGAGCATGAACTCCTGCTCGTAGTTGTCCGATGCGATATTGGCGGGGTGGTCGGGCACCAAGGACAGGTCGCCGGTTCCTTCCTGGCGGCTGGTCCCCAGCGCCTCATTCTGCATCCCGGCCATGTCCCCGATCAGCGAACGCCGCTTCTCCAACAGCATTTGCCTAAACTCCTTGAGCCGCGGCTTGGTGAGCGGGCTTTTCTTCCTGAGGCGCGGGCGCGCCTTGAGGGCCTTGGCCTTCTTGACGGTCTTCTTGCGACTCTTCGCCTTGGAGGAACGGGATTTCGCAGCCACTTAACTAATCCTTATTATTTAACTTACGCAAATCGCCACAAAAACGATTCGCAGGAACCTGACCGTGGGGGATTTAGAACCGTAGAAGTATAGGAATCGCCCGCAGTGCTGTCAAGCGCCGCCCGGATTCGATCA
>DAOVQV010000289.1 GCA_030628445.1 Phycisphaerae bacterium
AAGGTCACGTCTTCAAGGCGGTGAAGGTGGGGATCGGCGCTGAGCAGGTACAGGAAATCGATTACGTACTCGAGTTTCCCGCCGGCGCTTATGCGGCGGGAGATCTCTTTTCCCTTAAGTGCGGTGCGGTTTGTGATGGTCGCGGAGCGGACGGAGAAGTCCCCCCTGCTCAGCCCGCTGTGAGTGACGAGATTCACGAGCCGGTTACGGATCTGCTCGCTGACGGCCCACTCATCGGCCCCGAAGGTCCTCCCGGCGAGCTTGGCCAATTTCTGCTCGTAAACGTGCCGCTGTTTGTTGACGGCCTTGATGCGGGTGATTTGGCGGACGGTGTCTTGGATCTTGCGCTCATACGCGCCCGACGGGCCAAGCAGCAGGCGGTTCAGCATCACATGGAAGACAAACCCCAATGCGATCACACCAGCGGCGGTAAGGAGGATTCTCTCTCGCCGGCTCATCGGCGTCTCCTCCTGCGCGCGGCGGCGGGTTTTTGGGTTAGTCTGTTGGCCGAATCGTCGTCCGCGGGGCGCGGCCTGGGACGCAGGGCGCCGAGGTCGACGTTCACATCGGGCGGTACCGTCAGCTTGATCTCGGTGGTATAGGGATAGTCCAGACCGTAGGGGTCGCTGCCGGTCGTAAGTTGTCCGGCGCTGGGCTTGTACCCCGCCCGGGAGAGCCTGCGGCACAGATCGCCTATCACCTCGCTGTTGCGGGCGCGGATGCTGAAGGATATCACGTTGTCGCGCTGGGTCCGGAACCCCACGACGTAAGCACTGGTGCAATTGGGCAGCAGCGCCGTGATCTGCGCCAGATGGTCGAGCCAATTGCGCCCGGTCCGGACCCACAGGGCGATCGCATCGACGCGCTTGGCAAGGGATTTCAGTTCTTTGTTCTGGGTTTTCAGTTGGGCAAGTTCGGCGGTCAGGACGTCGAGTCGCGAGCGCTTGGCGGCGAGATGAGATTTTCCGGCGAGCACACTGACCAGCAGTATCGCCGCGGCCGCTGCGGTGAGTGCGGCGATGCGCAGCTTCTTCGTGTCGCGTCTTGCCTTGGCGCGCTTGGGATTGACAAAATCAAACGGTAGCCCGTCCGTGTCGCAAGACCCTATCGCCAGGCCGGCCGCGGCGACAAACCCGGACGCTGCGGGCGTTGCATCCGCCCCTTGGATCCCTTCGATGTCGAATAGTTCGCATTGTATCGGCAGGCGTCTTGAAAGCTCGTCGGCGATCCCCTGCTCGATTCCCGTCCCGCCGGCGAGAAGATATAGACTGACGTCGCAGCTTTGGGCCGCGGCGTGGAAGCTCTGCTGCGTTCGGGCCACCTCCGCAACTATGCCGTTGACGCATCCCGCCGCGGCCGATCCGCTGCGGTCGATATCTGCTGGAATCTTCACCACGGCCGAGCGGCTGAATACCATCCGGCCGCCGCAAATGAAGCTGATCTCCGTCTCGTCGGCGCTTATGTGCACCACGCCGATACACGCGTCCTGGTCGCCCTTGAAGAACGCTCGGATGCATCGATGGACCGAACAGGGCCTGAATCCCAGATGGGCGAGCTTGACGCCGGCGGTTTGGGCTATCTGGCGGTGGTGGTCGATGACGGGTAGGCGCACGGCCGCGGCCAGGACGTCCAGACCGCCAGGTGAACTTTCCTCGCCCGGCTCGGCGTGCAAAGGCTCTTGGACGGTGTAGTCGATAACCGCCTCTTCCGGGCTGAAGGGCAGCTCCCGCTCCAGTTGGTAGCGGACCATGTTCGGCAGCTCGGGTGCTGTTGTCCCGCCCGGGAAGCTCAGCGATTTCAGCACCGCCTGGGTTCGGGGGATATTCATCATGACCGGGCCGCTCACCCCTGCCTGCTTGAGCTGCTCGGCGAGGAATTCACCGACGTCCTTGGCGTCATCCAGCTTGACGTTGTGGGGAATTCTGGCGCCGATGAGTTTGGAAATCCTGACGTGCCCGCCGCTGCGCTGGGCCTCGACGATCCGCACCTGTGCGGCGTCCAACTCGACGGCCACTGCGCGCCGGTTTGTGTAGGCTCTGAGTTTCTTGGGCAATGTGAGCATCTATCCTGACCGCTCCAGTTCCTCTACGTCTATTGCAAAGGGCAGACCCAGGCGCGTGATGTCCCGCAGATATGCGATCCTTACATGACCGGCGGAGATATCCAGCACGGCCTCGATGATTCGAAACCGCCCGCCCGGTACCGCAAAACCTACGCACTGGGCGTGGAAGTAATATCCCCGCGTCGTCAGCAGCGGTGCGATCTGCTTGAAGGTCTCCTCGTTGACAACGCCCTCGCTGTACAACCAGGCGATGGCCGCCTTGTCCGGGCCCTCCAGACCGCCCCGGACCTCGACGATCCGTCGGGCCAGGGACTGATCGATTCCCTCCAGCGCGCCCAGCACCGCCGCGGGGGCGGTATTGACGTTGACCAGGCCCCGTTCGGGGTCGTCGCCGCTGGTGGGTATGGCGATCAGCTTTTCCAGCACAAGCGCCAGGTTGTCTTGGGTGATACCCGAGCTGATCCTGCTGTCGGCGTCGATTTCCATGGGCTCCGTGTGGTCGTCCCTCACCACGTAGGTCATGTTCAACAGATCGGCGGGGTGCTCGAAGTAGTTTCCCTCCACCCGATACAGCTGGATGAAATGGATGGTCTGTTCGTCCAGTTCGCTTTGCTTCAGGTCGCCCAGCTGCTCGTCGCCGGCGTTGATGTCGATCCGAGGATCGTCCGGGCGCAGCTTATGTCCGTAGACGGTCGCCAGGTTCCGCAGCCCG
>DAOVQV010000113.1 GCA_030628445.1 Phycisphaerae bacterium
AACGTCGGTGTGATAACGACGCTCTTTTCCAAGATAACAGTGGACCCATCCAGGACTTACTGCGTAGTGGTCGGCCCGCCGGTGATGTACAAGTTCGTTATCATCCAAGCCAAGGACAAGGGCTTAAGCGATGACCGCATCATCGTCAGTCTTGAACGCCGGATGAAGTGCGGCGTCGGGAAGTGCGGGCACTGCCAGATCAACGGGCTGTACGTCTGCCAGGAAGGCCCCGTCTTCCGCTACCGAGACATCCTTTATCTCCAGGAGGCGCTATAGATGAAACCGACAGTGGCGTTCTTCGACTTTGCCGGTTGCGAGGGCGACCAGTTGCAGGTCGTCAACCTTGAGCAGCAGCTTTTGGAGCTTCTGGAACAGGTTGAGATCGTGAGCTTCCGTGAGGTGATGACGGGGCACAGCGACGAATACGATATAGCCTTCATCGAAGGGGCAATCACCCGCAAGTCAGACGAGGCCCGCCTCAAGGAGATTCGCAAGAACGCCAAGCTCCTGGTCGCCATCGGCGCATGCGCCACGATCGGCGGGATAAACGCGTTGAAGAACCTCCAGGACCTGGAGGAGGTGAAGCGCTATGTCTACGGCGACGGGGCTAAGCACTTCCAGACCTATCCGACCCGACCGGTAGACGCCGTGGTGAAGGTCGACGCATACGTCCACGGTTGTCCCATCGACCGCAAGGAGTTCCTGAGCGTCGTCAAGGCGCTTCTGTTGGGTAAGAAGCCCGAGATACCCAACTATCCCGTGTGTGTGGAGTGCAAGGCGGCCGAGAACGTGTGCGTATTCGAGATGGGTCAGTTTTGCGTTGGCCCGGTCACCCGGGCCGGGTGCGAGGCCTGCTGCATCACACAGGGAAGCATCTGTTGGGGCTGTCGCGGGTTCGTGGACGATCCCAATACGGACGCCGAAAAAGAGATCCTCGCCAAATATGGACTGAACGTCAGGGACGTGATTAACAAGCTCCGCCTCTATACCGCCAATTCGGAGGTCGCCCGATGAGTCATGGGTCGCATTATCTTACTCGTGTCGAGGGACACGGGAACATAGTAGTCGACGTTAAGAAGGGAAAGATCAAGCAATGCCGCTGGGAAATCCCCGAGGCGCCGCGCTTCTTCGAGGCGATGGTCCGCGGGAGGAAGTGGGACGAACTGCACCACATTACCAGCCGCATCTGCGGTATTTGCAGCATCTCTCACACTCTTGCCAGCGTCAAGGCCACCGAGGCGGCCCTTGGCGTCAAACCCAGCCCCCAGACCGTCAAGCTTAGGAGGCTCGCCAAGCACGCCGAGACCTTTCAGAGCCACATTCTGCACGTCGGGTATCTCGTGCTTCCCGATCTGATGGGCGTTGATAGCGTCATACCGCTGGCGTCGAGCCATCCTGAGCAGGTCAAGACGGTTGTGCGCCTGCACCGCGTAGCCAACGAGATGAGCGATCTGCTCTGCGGGCGGACCACACACCCGCAGCGCATCGTACCGGGGGGATTCACGCGCCTTCCGCGCCCTGAGGACCTGGAAACGCTCAAAAGCAGACTGCGCGTCGCCATCCCGGACCTGCAAGCCGTCACCGAGCTTGTCCAGTCAGTCGCGGGGAACTTCCCCCACTTTGAGCGCCAGACCGAGTACATCGCGCTGGTGCAGGACGGCGAGTATCCTTTGTATGATGGACGGATCGGCAGCACCGACGGAGGAGCGTGGGACGTTCGTGAATACCGCGCGATTACCAACGAATACATCGTACCGCATTCCACGGCCAAGTACGCCAAGCACAATCGCGACAGCTACATGGTCGGCGCACTGGCCCGCTTTAACCTCAACGAACAGCATCTGATGCCAATGGCGAAGGAGGCGGCCAACTCATTCGGCCTTAAGGCGATGTGCTGCAACCCCTTCATGAACAACGTCGCCCAGCTCGTCGAGTGCTTCCAGTCGATTGAAGATTCGACCAGGCTGATTGACGAGGTCCTCGCCGACGGTCTGCACGGCGAGACATTTAAGGTCGAACCTAAGGCCGGGAGGGGCGCATCTGCTGTGGAGGCGCCGCGCGGGATCCTGTTCCACGAATACGAATACGACAATGAGGGCCGCTGCACAGAGGCGAATCTGGTCATCCCGACAAACCAGAACCACGGAAACATACAGCGAGACTTAGAAGCGCTCTTACCGGATCTTCTTGCAAAGGGCGAAGAGCAAACCGAGCTGGGGATGGAGATGCTCGTGCGGGCGTACGATCCGTGCATATCCTGTTCGACCCACATGTTGAAGGTGAGGTTTGAGCACTGATACCACGCCGAAGGGCGCCAGTAAGCCCGGCGAAGGGCGTTGAGCAGTAAGCACGCAGTATCGGCTGAGCAGGTAACGTGATTATGTTGAACAAGGCTTTCCAAGTACTCGTGCGACTGATGCTGCTGTTCAAATCGAATGCGGGATTCAATTACGGGCTGTTGGTGATCGCCGTGGTGTTTTTTGTGGTTGCGGTTCTGGCGCCGACGCCCAGGAGTCTGGTGGAGCTGGTATCGCGGGACTGTCCGGTCGGTTATCGCCTTCAGCCCGGAACGAAAACGATAACCGGGAGCGTCAACACGGTACTCAAGACCGACCTGAGCCCCCAGCAAGTTGCACACAAGGCGAAGGTCATGACCGCGGTGCTGCTGACGGCCGCTTTTCTATGGGCCACGGAGGCGATTCCACTGGGGGCAACGGACCTTCTGGTAGGTGCGCTGCTGTATCTGTTTGCGATCCTGCCTTTCGATAACATAGCCAAGGCCTATATGAAGGACGCCGTTTTCTTCATTGCCGGTGTCTTGACAATCGCTGTCGGGGTCAGCAGGACGGGCCTGGATCGTCGCATCGGTGTTCTTCTTCTCGGTAAGATCCGCAGCCTCAAGGGCTTTTGCTTTGTCTTCCTTCCGCTCATAGCTCTGGCCGCGAGTTTCTTCTCAGAGCACGCCCTTATGGCGATCCTCGTGCCTATTCTGGTCAACGTATACATGCTCATCTGCCGGCGCTACCGGATCAAAGTGGACAGGGCTCTGGCGGTGCTGCTGATCTTGGGGGTCTGTTTCGCGCTGAACCAGGGCGGGCCCGGGTCCCCCGCGGCCGGCGGGCGAAACGCCATCATGGTCGGCTATCTTCAGGACTTTGGACGTCCCATTTCCTTTGGACAGTGGATGCTGATCGCCATGCCGTATGTGATTCTGATATCGCTGGTCATCGGCGCGTTCATGTACTTTGCGCTGAAGAGAAAGCTGAAGATTCCGAAAGTGGACTTCGGCGAGTTCTTTGAGCCGGAGGTCAGACGTATCGGCAAGATGTCCAGGTCGGAAGCCCTGATGGCCGTTATCTTGGTCTGCGTTGTCGCGCTTTGGATCACCTCTAGTCATCGATTCGGACTCGGCGGGCCCTGCATCTTCGGTGTCGTCCTGATGCTTGTTTTTAGGATCTGCAGTTGGAAGGACATTCAGACACACGTGCGATTTGATGTGGTGGGCTTGTACGCCGCGGCGTGTGCGATGGGAGTGGGGCTTAAGATGACCGGCGCTTCGCTCTGGTTGGCACAGACCATTGTCAGCAGCCTCCCGAAGTTCATGCAACAAGGGGACATGCTGCTGATTGCCGTCAGCGCCTTCACCGGGACGCTTACGAATTTCATGTCCGATGGCGCCACGGTGGCTGCAATAGGCCCCGTTGCACTTTCCATGGCGCAGATCGGGAACGTGCACGTTTGGAAGGTCGGTCTTGCCTGCGCCTTTTCCTCCTCCTTCGCCAACGCCACCATTGTCGGTACGCCGAACAACGCAATTGCATATGTGGGCGCCGTGGATCCCGAATCGGGACAAAGGCTGCTGCGGCTGCGTGATTTCCTTATTTATGGCCTGCCCGTGACACTGCTTGCATCCGTAGTGTTGTGGGGCTGGGCCTTTTTCGGATACTGGAAACTGATTCCATGGCTTTTCCAATGACGGCGGGCCGGGCACGGTTGTGGCCCGGGCGCTGTCGAAGCTGAGCGGCACGAGCGAACTGCACAACGATCAGAGGAAAACGATATGAGAAGCCTGACATACATTCTGACGGGACGTCCCAAAACCCGCACCGACTGCATCGACTACATGCAAACCCACACACCCAAGAAGATATCGATTGAACTGATGTCGCAAGAGGTCCTCTCCGAGGCCTTCATCTCAAAAACGCTGTTTGCGACATACGTGTGGGTCTTCAAAGAGGAGGTCGTCACTTACCAGGAGATATACGGCCGCTGCTTCCAGCACGAGACATACGAGCGCCAGTGTATCAGTATCGACAACTCCAATCGAAGGTTGGTAAAAGCTCTTGAGAATCTCCGCGAGCGCACCGGGTTGTCGATAGAATCCCAAGATGCACGGTTCGAGTATAGTATCGCCTACAAGACGACATGATGCCCTGGCAGGCCGATACTTCCTGCGGTTCGCGACTGATAACTCGCATTTGGCAGCTGGGAGGTGAGCGATATGGATCGGGCAAGTGTGGTGATAATAGGCGTCGGTAACAGCGCCCTGTCCGACGAAGGCGTGGGCGGGCGCGTAATTTCCGAGTTGGCCCGGCGGGCGCCGAGCGGGATCGAGCTGGTCGACGCCGGTCTGCCCGGGCCCGGGTTAGTGGACCTTCTGGAGGGCAGGAGCAAGGCCGTAATCGTGGATGCGGTCGACGCGGGTGCTCCGGGCGGCGAGATCTTTCGTTTTCGTCCGGAACAGGTCCGCCAATTCGAGCAGACGCCACGCTATTCGCTGCACGAACCCAACGTTCTGCAGTACGTGATGCTCGCCCAGGCCCTTGAGGCTGGCCCGAAGGAGGTGGTCTTTATCGGCGTCCAGCCGGAAAGTCTTTCGCCCGGCGAGGGCCTCTCGCCGTCGGTAGAGGCGGCGGTCCCGAAGGCGGCCGCACTTGCACTCACCGAAGCGCTCCACCAGATCAGCCCTTCTTACCAGCAATAGAGCACTTTAAGGTATGGGCGTTTCTTGCGGCGGGCGGTTGTTGCTCGCCCTCGGCGGCCCCAACAAGGCTGCGGGAGGATGCCCGCGCAGGCATGCAGCTATTTCAGATCAGCGTCGGCCAGCTTGGCGCCTCGTCGTGTCACGACGATGTGCCCGCCCACGGGGCCGCGGCGGTTGAAGTCAATCCGCAGATGCTTGTCACCCCAAGTGCCTTCGATACCGCAGGAGTCCAGCCCGTCGGTGAGCTGAACCTGCGGATGGGTGGCCTCGCCGGGCTCCGGGACGTAGATAAGCGCCAGGAAGTTCTGCTCTTCGGGCTTATCGGCCGGCGTGAAGGCCAGTCGAATCTGAGGCGCATGGCCCAGTCGTGGGAATGTCTCAAGGCTCGGCTCGGCCGGAAGCAGCAACTGCAAGTATGCCTTGGCGTCCCACATGGTCTTGGAGACGAATATGTCGCTCGGCTCGGCGGAGGGCTCGCCGCCCAGGGTCTTGGCGTAAAGACTGCCCTTGTCGGAAACGGGCCTGTCGCCGAAGAAGCACAGGAACTCACAGCGGCTGGATGGATCGCTCGGGGTGGCGCGGTCAAAGATGACGAACAGCCCCGGGGCGACCACAACCACCTGGCGAGTGAAGGATTCGCACATTCGTCGCCCGAAGAAGCTTGAGTTGTAAGCGCCGGTGGCGTCGCCGGCGACGTAGGCGTGTTCGGTCCCATTCGTGCATGCGAGCAGGCGCGGCTCACAGTCCCGCAGCATCGTGGTCTGCCCGTACCCGTCGATCGTCATCGATACGCTGTCGTTCGTCTCCAGGCGCACGTTGGGCACGTGGCCGATCAGGTACCCGCGTTTGTAAATGAATATGCCATTCGCGCTGCGGCGCTGGTTGGACGAGAGCCGCGGGCCGCAATCGAACGCGAA
>DAOVQV010000288.1 GCA_030628445.1 Phycisphaerae bacterium
CTCTGCGAGGCTTTATCATGGTGGTCGTCAACGTGCCCCCCGAGCTTCCATGTCAGCACGTCCAGAGCGAAGTCACGGAAATACAGGAACCCGTCGTACTTCGGGTCGCGTAGGTCCCGGCCCTTCGGGTCGCGGATGACGTCGTGCCCGATGTTGGAGAACTCCAGCTCCGCCCCCAGCGGGAGGTACCCCGAACCCAAGTGGTTGCGGATGAACTGCAGGTGGCGTTTGAGCCGGTCCGCTTCGTACATTGCGTCGGCCGCCACGACCGACCAGCGAACGAAGTCGACAAGGTGGTCGCTGTCGAAGCTCAGGTCGGTTAGGCAGTCGGCGACCAGCATGTCCAGCAAGCTGGCGTTCCTGTTGAGGTATCGCAGCACCACCAGTGAGCTGATGGTCCGCTCGTAGTACCATCGTCCGGGGGCCATATGGTCAAGCTCGTAGCGGAATTCACGGCGCACGCGGTCCTCGAGCTGGTTGAATATCACCTGCCTGACGACCATCGCCAGGTAGTTCGGCGCCAGCGCCTTGGCTTCGGGGTCTTCCCTGATGCGCTCAAAATCGGGCAGGGGCATATCCAGCAGCGAGTGCCGGATCGTATAGTCGCTGATCCCGCCGCCTTCGAAGTGCGTGCGGACCAGGTCGCGGATGGTAGCCCCGTGCAGTTCGCCCACGGCCCGGCGGTAGAGCTTCTCTTGCGTGTGCAGCTGCTCGCGCTCGGTCTCCTGCAAGGCCGCCTCGATCTTCTCGCCCAGCAGGATTTCCTGTTTTAACGGATCGCGAAACTCATACCCGAACGAGTGCTTCATCTGCTCCAGATTGCCCAGAAACACGACCGCCTCTTCCACCCCATCCTTGGTTTGGACACGAAGCTTCTTCCTGTAGTAGTTTTGCCCCTCGTACTGGCGCAGGGCCGTCATGCACTGCCCCGGTAAGGGCCCGAGCAGGTAACCCCGAATCCGCCCCCGCGGGGCCGGTACGGCGTAGAGGTACGTGCTGTCGGGGGATACCTTCTGATATCCGCCCAGGACCGCATTGCGGGCCCAAAACGCCTTGACCCCGTCGGCGTCGGTCTTGCGGCGGGCCAATCGAACCCCCAGCACCGCGCGAAACACCGATCGGTTCATCAGCGTCCCGTAGATAAACAGGTTGAATGGTTTCTGTACTGACATCGTCAACTTCTCTTTGCCGCCAGAAAGCCCTTGGGACCACGAGGTCCGCAAACGATTGTATCTTTGGTCTGCATCCGTCGCCAAGGATACAATGGTCGATTATGTCGGCCCGCAGAAGCTCTCGGCCCGTCCCGGTCAAGTACTGGTCCTTCGCCGGGATCATGCTGACGTACTGGTGCAGCGCCCGATGCGCGTCGTGCTACCTGTGCTGCGGGCCGGACCGCAGCGAATGGATGGAGGTGGAACTTGCCCTTCGTCTCTGGCGCGAGCTGGTTGAGGCGTCCCCGCACGGGTGTAAGGTTCACATCTCCGGCGGCGAGCCGTTCGGCGATTGGGACAGGCTTATCGGTCTGTGCACGGCGGCCCAGAGCGAGGGCCTGGGCCCGCCGGCGAAGATTGAGACCAGCGCCTTTTGGGCGACGGATGAGCAAGTGGTCCGCCTGCGCGTGGGGGCCTTGGACGCCGCAGGTATGACCAAGCTCGTCATCTCCACCGATCCGTACCACCAGCAGTTCATTCCCATTGAGCGGGCTCGTCTGGCTGCGCGAGTGGCCCGGGACGTCCTCGGGGCCGACCGGCTCCAGGTTCGCTGGCGAGACTGGCTGGAAAACGGGTTCGACACCGCTGCGCTCGACGAGAGCGAGCGGGCGGAAGTGTTCGCCAAGTACGCCATCGGCCGGCGGGATCGCTACAACGGCAGGGCGGCGGCTCTATTGGGGCCGACACAGCAGCAAAAGCCCGTAAGTGATTTTGCCGATAGTCGTTGTGATGGCGCTTTGCTTCGGTCCAAACACGTGCATATCGGCCCTGACGGGCGCATCATCCCCGGAACCTGCGGGGGGATCGTGCTTGGGTCGGTCTCTGAGGGCACCGTAGGCGACTTGTGGCGGCGTCTGGAAGCCGATCGCGCCCGGCGACCTGTCGTGGGCCGGCTGGCGGCGCACGGGCCGGTAGGGCTTCTCGCCGAGGCCGAATCGCTTGGTTTCGCACCCAGGGCGGGGTATGCGGGAAAGTGTCATCTTTGCTGGGATATACGCAGCTTCTTGAGCAGTAAGGACCTGTATCGCGATGAACTCGGCCCGGCGTGGATGTACGGGCCCGCGGCGCTTGCGGCGCCCGGTCAGAAAAACGAATAGGACCCAAAAGCGCCCGCTGCTGCTTGACGGTGGGACGATGCGGGAGTATTGTCTGGCGGACAGGGAGGGGCGGCGAAGGGCGCTTCGCTCTCAGCGGGCGGGGATCTGTAGTTAGGACAATGGCGGAATCAAAGAATAACAGTTCCACCGGCGTGTCGATGGACACGGAGCTGGGCCGGCTCGTCATCGAGCAGAACCTTGCCACGGACGAAGAGGTCAAGCAGTGTCTGTCCTTGCAGTCCAAACTCGCCGAGCAGCGCAACCAGCAGAGCCTGGCCGAGGTCTTGGTCACCCAGGGGGTGGTCACGGCCCGGCAGATCGGCCGCGTCAAGGCCACCATCGAGGAAACGCACAAGAGGCCGATACCCGGATATCAGATTCTCTCCAAGTTGGGCTCCGGGGCGATGGCGACGGTGCTTAAGGGTAAGCAGTTGAGCCTCGACAGGCTCGTCGCCATCAAGATTCTCC
>DAOVQV010000358.1 GCA_030628445.1 Phycisphaerae bacterium
GGGGCGGGAACCGCCAGCTCGCCGCCTGGTACGCCACCTGTCCCGCGCTTCAGCGAAATCTGCTTCCGCCCGTCCGCGATGCCGATCTCCGTCAGGCCATTGTCGACCATCACCTGAATCAGCTCTGTAATCTCTCTTATGATCTTCGACGGGGCAGCCTCACCGACCGCAGATCGCCGCTTGCGAGACTTCGCCGCCTTTTTCCCGGGCTTCTTTTTCGCCGCCTTCTTCGCCATCTTCAGAACCTTCACCGCAGCACCGTAGCTTCGCAGCTCCGCGGTAGAGAGCTTAACCGGCGCCGCCCGCTGGGGGTGACCAATATGTCGTCTTCGATCCTAACTCCGCCGACGCCTGGAAGGTAAACACCCGGCTCGACGGTAACAACCATTCCCGCGCGAACCCGAGTCCTGCTGCTTCCGGCCAGAACCGGCGGCTCGTGAACATCTCGACCTATTCCATGACCCAAGCTGTGAACAAACTGCTCACCGTAACCGGCGGCCGCTATGACTTTCCTCGCGGCCAGGTCCACCGATCTACAACTTACACCGGGCCGAATCGCCAAAATGCCCGCCCGCTGCGCCCGGCGCACAACTTCATAAACCTCCACGAGTTTCGGCGGAATTCTACCCAGGAACACCATACGTGTCAAGTCGCTACAATACCCCCCCGCCATCGCTCCCCAGTCGACCAGCACCGCATCGGTCCGCTTGATCTTCGTCGAGCCGGGTAGGTAGTGCGGCTGGGACGCGCGGGACCCGCCCGCAACTATAGTGTCAAAGGCCGGTCTGTCCGCCCCGGCCAATCGCATGCGGTGGTCCAGCTCTGCCGCCACTTCTCGTTCCGACCTTCCGGCCCAGCCCTTCGCCCCGGCGGAAAGCATCTGCCGGAATCCCTCCTGCGCTATCCGCACGGCCTTGCCGATGGCGCGGATCTCCTGGGCATCCTTGCACCGGCGGAGGGTCCACAGAAGCCCCGAGACGGGTTTGACCCGCTTCGTGGGCAGGGCGGCCGAGATATCCCGGCGCTGTGCAACCGTGACGTGATCGGCCTGAAGTACCAGGCAGCGGACGCCCCTGCCTTTGAGTATCTCGGCGATGGCGGCCACTACAGTCCCCGTGCGGATGTGAATCTCTACGTCGTCGCATTCCGCTCTTGCCTGCTCGGCGTAGCGCCCATCGGTTATCAAGCAGGCCCAGCGGCGACCCAGCAGCAGCCAGCTGTCCTGCCCGCCAAATCCGCTCAGATACCCGACATCTTCAGGTTTACTTACCAGAAGTGCGGAGGCCTTCACCCGCGCTGCGACAAGGCGAAAAACCGCTCGCCGCCTGCTTGAGTACACGCTCTTGTAGGCAGAGGAAGTCCGCCTTGCCATGTGCAACTGCCCTTTCGCTGGGGCTGCCCTGATACGCCCACAGCCTACAAAACGCAAGCCAATTCGTTCGCCGAGAACGTCAATTACCGCCCGATGTGGCCGAGAAGCTCTTCTACATCAGCGCCTGGAAAACGCCTAGAAAACGCCTAGAAGTGGTATCCGGGCCTGTGATATTCCCCGATATAATCCAGCAAACGCGGCGAACTCGGCAGGGAATAGTCTAGCGCAACTCAGTGTGACTCAACTCAGGGCACCACCTGCAACTAGGTGAAACCTCAGACAACCGTACGAACACGCTGCGGGTCCTAAGCCGACAGCAAGAACTTCTCGATTCTCCACTCAAGCCATTTGCGTTTCCCGGGACGGGTCTGGCATTCCCAGATAACGAGGATCTTCCAGCCCTGTTTCCTCAAGCTTCGCTGCACCTTTCGGTCACGTGCAACATTCTTATTGAACTTCTCCCGCCAGAAACTCTTCCGAGTGGCGGGAACAACCTGCCCGTATCGACATCGGTGTCGATGCCAGAAACACCCGCTTAC
>DAOVQV010000164.1 GCA_030628445.1 Phycisphaerae bacterium
CTACGCCCACAAATGCGGCGGCGCGGCCGGAAGTATATGCTATGCAAACTCGATCCGCGACATAATTTCATCTGCCGTCGCCTCGGGGGGCGTCTGGCCGCTAAGGTCGAACCAGTGTACGTCAGGGAATCTTCTGTGCCACGTCCGCTGCTTCTTGGCCAGTCGGCGGGTATTGATCTTGATTCTCTCCAGTGCCTGCTCGCCCGTCAGCTTGCCTTGCAGGTGGGCGATCATCTCGGCGTACCCGACGGCAGCAGCGGCCTGGTCCGATATTCCTCCCGGCTCGCTCAGCAGCGAGGCGACCTCGTCGGCCAGGCCTGCTTCGACCATTCGCTTGGCACGGGCGTTGATGCGCCCGTTCAGGTCCGCCTTGTCCCGCCGCAGGGCGATAAAGACGCAATCGTAACGTGGTGAGGGGTTGTCCCACTGCTGCTGCAACTGGCTGATTGGCCGGCCCGTCAGTTGGTAGACCTCCAGGGCGCGGACGATGCGTTTCTCGTCGTTGGGGTGTATGCGAGCGGCTGCTTCGGGATCGACGGCGCCCAACGATTCATGCAGCGCGGTAGGGCCCTCGGTGCGTGCTCGGCGTCTCAGCTCTGCGCGGATTTGCGGATCGGCCGGCGGTCCTTCAAACAGTCCCGACGAGAGGGCTTTGATATAGAGACTTGTTCCACCTACGGCCCAGGGGACATCTCCGGCCGCGGTTATCGAGCTGATCGCCCGGTCGGCGCAGTGAAGGTACTGGGCGACGGAGAAGCTTTCGGAAGGTTCGACGACGTCGATGCAGTGGTGGGGGATCTTGGAGCGGACTTGCGGTGAGGGTTTTCCCGTGCCGATGTCCATTCGCCGGTAGACCTTCATCGAATCGACGCTGACGATCTGCCCGCCGACTCGCCTGGTCAGCTCACGCGCGACGGCACCCTTCCCGCATGCGGTGCACCCCAGAATGAAATACACCTTCGCCACGGGGCGATTGTCTCTTTCGGCGGTGCGGGCTGTCAAGGTGGGTGGAACGACAGGACCTCCAGGCGCCGGATCAATAGTCCTCCAGCTCTGGTGAGTCCGACGGCTTTTCGCCGCGACGCTGTAGCCCACCCAGCCCGAACCTTGCAGCCGCCCGGTAGAGTGTCACGTACAGTGTCGGTACCACGATAAGCGTCAGTATCGTCGCAAAGCCCAGACCGAAGATCACAGCTATCGCCATGCTGCGCCACCACTGGCTCGTTTCGCTGCGCGTGGCCCATTCCATTACATGGAAGTCGAAGCTTACGCCCGTAGCCATCGGGATAAGGGCGAGGATTGTCGTAGTGGCCGTCAGCAGCACCGGGCGCAGGCGTGTTGCCCCGGCCCGCAGGGCCGCGTCGAATAGCTCCATTCCCCGCTTCTGCAGTTTCCTGGTGTAGTCCAGCAGGACGATAGCGTTGTTGACCACGACGCCGGCCAGGCTGATCACCCCCACGCCGGTCATGATGATTCCGAACGGCAGGCGGCAGATAAGCAATCCGATCAGCACGCCGATCATCGACATCGAGACCGAGACCATGATGATCAGCGGCGCCGCCAGCGTGTTGAACTGGATCACAACTATCAGTACGATCAGCAGTATCGCCATGGCGAAGGCCTTGCCCAGAAACGCACTGGCCTTTTCCTGCTCCTCTTTCTCGCCGACGTAGCGTATGTAGTAGCCCTGCGGTAAGTTCATTTGGGCCAGGAGCTGTTGGGCGTCCTTGAGGACCCGATTGCTCTGGCGGCCCTCGGCGTCGGCGGTCAATGTGATTGCGCGTTTGCGGTCGACGTGGCGAATCGTGCCGTACCCCCCGGTGTATTCGAACCGGCCCAATGAGCTGAGCGGGACGGCCTGGCCCGTTTCGGTAGGGACGCGGAGCCGGAAGATGTCCTCGATGTTGGTTCTCTGGGACAGCGGCAAGCGGACAGTGATGTCATATTCGTCGTCGAATTGCCGATAAGTCCCGACCTTTACCCCCAGGATAGCCGTCTTAAGAAAGTGTCCGACGATGTATGTGTTTACTCCCAGCATCATCGCCCGGTGGCGGTTGACGCGGAACGAAAGCTCCGGCCGGGCCGCCTCGTGGTCGCTGCGAAGATTGACCAGGCCCGGGACGTTGGCGATTACGCGCCTGGCTTTTTCGCTGAGTCGCTCCAGCGTCTTGAAATCCTCGCCTATGATGCGCACCTCCACCGCAGCACCTGTCGGGGGACCTTCTTTTTCCTTCCCGACCTTTATTTCCGCACCAGATATGTCGTCCAGGGCCGATCGTATTTCGGCGACCACGTCGGCTGAGGGGCGCCGTCGCAGATCATAATCGTGGAACACCAGCGTGATGTTTGTCAGGTGGGCTCCCTGTGATCCGCCCCCGAAAATGACCGCCCCGCCGCCTCCGGACCCGACGTTGGTTATCACATGTTCCAGCTCATCGGCGTAGGGCTCGACGCGTTTTTCGATCAGCCGGGCCAGTTTGTCGGACTCCTGGATGCTGGTGCCTTGGGGGCTGCGCACGTCGATCATCGCACGCCTGGGATCCATGTCGGGAAAGAGTTCGACGCCGTGGCCGAACTTGACGTACATTCCCACCATGCCCATGAACAACGCCGCAATGAGCGAGAACGTCGCAGCCCAATGATGGATGGCCAAGTTCAGCACCTTACGATATCCGCGAACAAAGCGGTGGTCTTCGAGGGTTTTTCTCTTTTGCCCGCCTACCAGGACGGAGCTGGCGGTGGGGTTGATGACCATCGCCACAAACAGCGAGCTGCTGAGTGTGATTATCAGCGTAATCGGTAAGTACTTCATGAACTCGCCCATGATCCCCGGCCAGAATACCAGCGGAGTAAAGGCTGCTATTGTGGTGGCCGTTGAGGTGATGACCGGCCAGGCCACCTCGCCGGTGCCCTTCATGGCTCCTTCCACGCGCGAGTATCCCAGTTGTATGTGCCGGTAGATGTTCTCGACGATGACGATTGCATTGTCCACCATTATGCCCAGGGCAATGATCAGGCTGAACAGGACGACCATGTTAAGCGTGTAACCCATGGCGTTGATGATCGCGAAGCTCAGCAGCATGCTCATGGGGATTGTCATCGCCACGATCATGCTCGTCCGCCAGCCCATGAAGGCCACGAGCGCAGCCACGACGAGGATCAGACCGGAAAGGATGTTGTTCTCCAGGTCCTTCACCATCATGTGGATGTCCTTGGACTGATCATCGGTGATCTCGAAGACGACGCCCTCGGGCGCGAGTTTCTTCGCCTCGGCGAGGATTAGCTTGACGGCCTCGGCAATGTGGACGATGTTAGCCCCGACTCGTTTCTTCACGGAGACGCTTATGCTTTCGAGGCCGTCCAGGCGGGAGTGGCTCAGGCGGTCCTTGAAGGTGTCGCGCACGGTTACCACGTCGGAGAAATAGATGGGCCTACCGTTGCGGATCGCTACGACGAGTTGATCCACTTCTCCGGGATCGACGAATTCCGCCGGGACTCGGACATTGAATTTCGTCCGGGGAGTCTCAAGGCCGCCCGCCGAGATGTTGACGTTCTCGGAGGGGATGAGCTTTAGGATCTCCAGCGTGGAAAGCCCATACGCCGCGAGGCGATCCGGGTCGATCTCCAAACGAATCTCTCGTTCCAGCCCGCCCAGGACGTCGCATTCAAGCACCCCTGGCTGCTGTTCGATTGTCTCCTGAAGGTTGTCGGCGATTTCCTTGAGGCGGACCGGGGAGATAGGCCCGGAGATGTTAATCATCATGATCGGGAATTCGGCGACGCTGAGCTCCTCTATGGTTGGTTCCTCGGCTTCGGTGGGCAGTTCCGCCTTGGCGAGGTCCACCTTATCCCTAACGAGCTGCTTCGCCTCTTCGATTGGCACGTTGGGCTGGAACTCCACGACGATCGTGGACTGCCCCTCGGCGCTTACCGACGTGATCTCCTCGACACCCTTCAGCCCGGACAGCTCGTTCTCGATCTTTATCGTTACCGCAGATTCAACGTCTTCCGGCGAGACGCCTTCGTAGGTGGTCTTGATGAAGATATAAGGAATCGGGACGTCGGGTGCGGCCTCGCGCGGGAGGGACAGGTAGCTGTAGCCGCCGGCCAGGACGATCAATAGGCCCAGGACGGCGACCGTTGTGGGATTCTTGATTGCTGCATTCGATATCAGCACGCCCGCTACCGCCTTTCCGGTTCGGTCACCTTCTGGCCCGGGCCGACGTAATGATGGCCGGATACGATCAGCCGGTCACCTGCATCCAACCCGCTCAGGACACGCACGCTGTAGCCC
>DAOVQV010000023.1 GCA_030628445.1 Phycisphaerae bacterium
AACACAAAATGCCCGGAATTTTTGTGTGAGTTGGGGGCGAATGTTGCGGTAAGTAAGTGTCGGGGCGGGGGTTATGGGGAGGGGTTTGTCGGGCGGCGTAACTTGGGCGGTTTTCGCGGGCCATTTCGCGCGCGATGCGCGACGTGAGGCGAACGTGATGAAATGGAGAAGTCCACACGGAAATCGAGGCCGCGGGCCCGCAGAAAATCCACGCAACGCGGGCCGCCCGGGGGCGCGGCGCGCGGCGACCCACCGACCATCAAGCGGCTCAGCCGCCAGAAACGACAGGAAACTCTCGACGTCGCCGTGGCGGTCGTACTCGGACATTTCGAGCAACTCAAGCCCGCACACCTCTACGAACTATTGGCGCGGCTCACGGAGCGCATCCCGCAGAAACTCATCCGGCACCTGTCCGGCAAACAAACCAAGACGCTCAATGAACAGGCCGATAAATATCAGTTGGCGATCGGCGGACCAAGCCTCGCACTGGGCGATCTGCTACGCTCGCTCTTCGCCCTGCTCAATCGCATCAGCCCCTATTATTCTAAATGGTTGGGGGCACGGCCCGACGGTGATCCACTGCTCAATGGGCCGGTCACGCCCATGCTCGAACTTTGCCGCGAGGAAATTTGGAGGATCAACAAACTCAAGCGCGAGGAAATGGAAAGCCGGCTCATCCCGCGCGATCAGGTGCACGAGCAATTGGCCCGGTTGGCCAGACTGCTACGTTCCGCCGGCGAGGCGCTCGAACGCGAACACGGCCCGGCGGCGCGGGAAATACTGAGCGAGACACTTGAAGATTGGGAGCGTGAATTACATGAGTAGGAAGGCAACCAGGCAACAGGCAACAGGCAACAAGTGTCGCGCGGGCGCGCCACCCTTGGTGCCTTTGTGCCTCGATGCCTCGTTGCCTTCCCGCAAGCTGTTGATCGGGCGGGTCGGGCGGCGGGAGTTTCGGCTGCCGCTGGAAGTGCAAACGCAGACGATCGCCATCCTGGGTAATCGTGGAAGCGGCAAGACGCATACCGGCGCGGTGATGATCGAGGAGCAATTGCGACGCGGTCAACCGCTGGTGATCATCGACCCGACCGATGTCTGGTGGGGACTGAAAGCCGCGCGCGACGGCAAACAGACCGGATATCCAATTACAGTATTGGGCGGTCCGCACGGCGACCTGCCGCTGCAGGAAAGCGACGGTGCCATCCTGGCCGATTTCGCGGTCGAGCAGTCGGCCGCCCTAGTGCTTTCTCTGCGACATCTGCGCAAGGGGGCGCAGAAACGGTTCGTGACCGATTTTGCCGAGCAGCTCTATCATCGCAAGGGAGAGCTTGAGCACCGTACGCCGCTCCAGGTCGTGATCGATGAATGTGACGCCTTCATCCCCCAGCGGGTCGGCGGGGCCGAGGCGCGCATGGTCGGGGCGATCGAGGATCTGGTGCGCCGTGGGCGGGCGGCCGGGATCGGCGTCTGCTTGATCAGCCAGCGGGCCGCCAGCGTCAATAAGGATGTCCTGACCCAGATCGAACTACTGATCGCCCACCGGCACACTTCGCCGCACGATCGCAAGGCGCTCGACGCCTGGGTCCAGGCCCACGATACGCACGGGTGCCGCGATAAGTTCATGGGCGAGCTGGCCGGCTTGCCGATCGGGACGGCCTACTTCTGGTCGCCTGGCTGGCTGGACATCTTCGAGCGGGTCGCGGTCGGGCGGCGGCGGACCTTCGATAGCTCGGCCACGCCCAAGGCCGGGCAGCGCGTGGTCAAGCCGCGCCGCCTGGCCCAGGCCGACCTCGAGCAACTCAAGCGGCGCCTGGCGGCCACGGTCGATCAGGCCGCGGCCAACGATCCGAAAACGCTCCGCCGCCGGATTGCCGAGCTACAAAACGAACCGCGGCGGCAAAAGAAACCAACGATCGATCAAGAGGCGCTTGAGCGCGCCGCGCGGCAGGCGCGGCAAGCCGAGCGACGCTTCTGGGTAGAGCGCCTCCATCTGCTGCCGCGTCAGCTAGATATGCTCGGTCAGTTGGCGAAATCGATTTGCAAGGATGTGACGGTACCCACGGAGATCGAGGCACAGACGTACGAAACAAGGCACCAAGATAACGAGTCGCTGCAGCGCAAGCGGCGGCCGCCGACCCTTGAAACTGAAAAACGAAAACAGGAATCCGGATTTCCTATCTCAACTTCAAATAATAATGGCCCTCTCGGTGGCGGAGCCCTGCGGATGGCGCGCGTGTTGGCCGATCGGCATCCAGCTCGCTTCACCGAGGCGCAATGGGCCACACTGAGCGAACTGAAACGCACCGGCGGAACCTGGGGAACCTATAAATCACGCCTGCGCCAGGCCGGGCTGGTCGAGAGCGATGGGCGCTATTGGTGGGCCAGCGCCCAGGCGCTGGCCGAACATGGCGATCCGAGTCGGTGTCCCCAGACATCGGCCGAGATCCAGCAAGCTTGGAAAAGTCGGCTGGGTGGCGGCGCGGCGCGGATGATCGATGCCTTGGTCGAACGTTGGCCGAGCGGAATAACCCGCGACGAATTGGGCCGGGCGGTGGGGATCTCCGCCGCCGGCGGAACGTTTGGAACCTATCTTTCACGGCTGCGTAGCAATGGGTTGCTGAGCGTCGAGAACGGCGAGCTGCGCGCCGCGCGCGTGTTGGTGGAGGGATGATGAAGAAGGCAACTAGGCAACCAGGCAACCAGGCAACCAGGGGGAAGAGTAAAGGGCCGAAGGCTCCGCTGCGGTTGGAGTGGGTGGCGGCCGGGACGCTCCAGGGCAATCCGAAAAACTGGCGGCGGCATCCGCGTGAACAGATGGCCGCCTTGCGGCACACGCTCGATAAAAACGGCTGGGCCGGGGCACTGCTCTACAACGAACGCACCAAACACCTGATCGACGGGCACGCGCGGCTCGAGTTGGTTGATCCCAAACAAATCGTACCGGTCCTGATCGGACGCTGGGGCCCGGCCCAAGAGGCTGAACTGCTGGCCACACTCGATCCGGTCGGTGCCATGGCCACCGCCGATAGCGCGGCGCTGCGTATCCTGCTCGACGAGGTCGAGCTACAAACGCCCGAACTGGAGGCGCTCGACGCGCAGTTGCGACAACTGCTGGACGAATCACCAACCGCCGTGGAAACCGAGACGACCGAGACCGCGACGCCGGTGCAGGAGACGCCGCGCGTTTGTCCCAAGTGTGGCTATAGGTGGATCGCGAAATGACTATGGAAGAAGGCACCAAGGCAACGGGCACCAAGGCGCAAAGTGTGGCGCGGCCGCGCTCTGCTGGAGTCCCTGAATCCTCGAATCCTCGAATCCTATTCAAAACCAGCCGCCGAAAACGAGGCCGTGAAACCGAGCTGGTCCAGGCCTGTCTGGAAGTCCTGCGTTTGCGCGGCTGTTTGATGTGGCGGAACAATACCGGGGCGACGCGCTACGCTGATCGCTACGGCCGGATGCGATTGGTACGCTTCGGGCCGCGCGGATCATCCGACATCCTGGGTCTGCTGCCCGGCGGGCGCTTTCTGGCGGTCGAGTGCAAGGTCGGCCGCAATAAACCGACACTCTGTCAGCAGGTCTTTTTGAATCAGGTCAACGAGAATGGCGGACTGGGCGTGTGCGTGTGGTCGGTCGGGGAGCTGTTGGAGCAAATTCAGAATTCAGAATTAAGAGTTAAGAATGGAAGGAAGGCAACGAGGCACCAAGGCAACCAGGTAATATGAACACGGTTCAACGGATCGACACATTTAACCGGTTTGGGGTCGCCGGTCGGCATATTGACAGCCACAGCGGCCACGGGGTTGAGTGCATGATCGTTCTCGGTCGCCCGCCGATCGGGCTGATTAACAAGGCCGACGCGCTATTGCTGGCGGCCTACCTGGTGACCCTGGCCGATGACGACGAGCAGTTCCAGAGTGTGCTCGCGGCCGTGAGGGAGGCATGAAGAAGGCAACTAGGCAACAGGCAACAGGCACGGAGGGTGCGGGCGCGTCGCCCTCGTTGCCCCGTTGCCTCGTTGCCTCGTTGCCTTCTTCCTGGCACAACCACCTGCCGGGCTGGATCAGGGAGGATCCGGTCTGGCGGGACTTACGGAGCACCCCGCGCCGCATCTTGCAGGCCCTGGCCGATGCTTGTGACCCGCCCAATTCCGAGGGCAGTCTGCTCGGCGCGGTTGGTGGGGCCGGACTGCTGGCCGCGATCGGCTGTGGCCGCGGGACGCTCTTTCGCCATTTGCCGCGGCTCGAGACGGCCGGGTTCGTGGTTTGCCTGGAAGTCGGCGGCTGCCGGGCCGGACAGATGCGCGGCAACGTCTACGGGATCCCCGGCCGGCGTGGCGGCCTCGACCCACTGATCATACCCGGCCGCCAAAGGCCCTTGTGGCGCGAGCAGCGCGACACCACAAGATGTTGCGCGCTCCAAAATGGAGCGCGCTCCAAAATGGAGCGCGCTCCAAAATGGAGCGCGCTCCAAAATGAGGCGCCACCATCTTATGGTCTTTATGGTAAGAAAGACCATGGCCATGGGGGTTCGAAAGGACAGGATTCGGGGTGGAAGGGGGCGTTTCAAAAGATCCTACCCGCGCAGTTGCGCGATACCGGCCGGTTGTTGAAGTTGTATCGCGTCGCGGTACGTCGCGGTTGGGTGGCGGATAGCCCGGACGGGCGGATCAAGTTCGTGACCGCGGCCGAACATGCCCTGCGCTTGGGTGACAATCCCGGCGCGTACTTCGTCGGCCTGATCAAGAATCAACGCTATCTGCTGCCGGCCCGCGACGAGGACGCGGCGGTGGCGCGGTTATGCGAATATGATGGGGATAGAGAGGGCGGAAGGCAACCGGGCAACCAGGCAACGAGGCAACCAGGTCGGGAGTCGGGGCTCGCACCCGACGCGCGGGCGCTGCTGAAATTGCGCGCCGCATGCCGGCGCGCCGGATACGACCAAGCCTATCTGCGCCGGGAACTCAAGCAACAGGGCTGGGATGAAGAACGGTATCACCGGGCGGCGGAGGATTTGAAAGAGTGAGGCAGGCAGCCAAACCCGATAGTTGGAATCCGCTAGACGCCGATGCCTGTAAGGGCTGCGGATTGTGCTGCATGCACATGCGCACGCCGCCATTTATTCCTGTCGGTGGCGACAAGAGCTACAACGCATTGCCAAAGAACAAGAAGCGGTGGCTCAGGAAATGGATTGAATCACCACGTTGGATGTGGTTGGACAAGCACATTGGCGAGGATTGCCCCTGCGTGTGGCTCGATATGGAAACGGGCCGGTGCACACATCATGAAATTAGGCCGCGAATCTGTATCGAATACGAGGTGGGTTGCGAAGCGTGCTTGAAACTGCGGAAAGAATTTGGATTGTCGGTGCCGGTATGAGCGACACGAAGATCGAATGGTGCCACAAGACCTGGAACCCGATCACGGGGTGTGGGAACTCGGTGATCAGCGTGGGTTGCGAACGCTGCTATGCTCGACGCGCGGCGGAGGGGCGGTTCCTGCGCGGTCGGTATGGTTATGATCAGGTGAATCCGTTCCAAGTCACGTTTCATCCGGATCGGTTGGACAAACCGTTGCACTGGCGGAAACCGCGGCGCGTGTTCGTCAATTCGATGGGCGACCTACATCACGAAGACGTGCCGTATGAATGGCTGCACCGGGTCTATCGGGTAATGGAAAAAACACCGCGGCACACTTACTTGGTGTTAACCAAACGGCCCGATCACGTGCAGGTGTATTTGCCCGTTGGGGCATCGTCTAATGTCTGGCTGGCCGTTACAGTCGAGGATCAGCGCCGGGCCGATGAACGCGTCCCGACTCTGTTGGAGATCGACGCGGCAGTGCGGTTTGTGTCGTTTGAACCACTACTTGAATCGATAGCCAATCCACCGCCGAAAATAGATTGGGCAATCATCGGCCCCGAAACCGGACCGGGTCGGCGAATCTGCCGGCCGGAGTGGATGCGCGGCTTGATCGAGTATTACAGCCATCTCGACGTGCCGATCTTCGTCAAGGCGTTTCCACTGCCCGATGGACGGATCAGCAAGAACATGGCTGATTGGCCCGAGTGGGCACGGCGGAGGGAGTTTCCGAAGGCACCGAGGGTTCAGAGTGCAATTGGTACCCCACAAGAGATGTCACGAACATGTCCGTGATTGATGGCCAAAACGTGGCGAGGTCGGCCCGGCACATGCGATATTGGCGGCAACGGCCGACATGGCGGCTGATACTTGCGCGCCGTGAGTGGCGGTTTCGGAACCCGGTCGGACTGCCGAGGTTCCGATTCAAGTGGCGGAAATCACGAGAAGAGTTGCGTATGTGTGATTGAGCGGGTCTGACTGACGAAAAGATGGCGACGATGACCGGGGGCGAAGGAGTAGACGATGCGAGAGAGTGGACTGATCGTGGATTTTGACAACCAAGGCAATGGTGGATGGAAATGGTATTGGTGCCATGGAGGGATATGGCGCAAGGCCAGCAAGTGGTTTCGCAAGCGTGAACCAGCGCAACAAGCTGGAGAGAAGTACCAAAGAAGAAATTGCGAAATGACGAAGGAAGCGCCGTGACGATTTGTTGCGACAACCCCGATTTCGACGGACCAAGTAACAAGATCGCCGTGCGCGGCGAACACACGCGGTATCTAGAGATCGAATACACCGGCAACACCTTGCACCAGGCGCTGAGTATTGCGGCCGCGCGGCGACGGGAATGGCATAAAAAGAATGAAAGGGAAAAACCATGAAACTGCTCTCTGTTTACTCCGTGCTCTTCGTGTCCTTCGTGGTGATATGTGCCTCGGCGACTGAGCACATCAGCCTGACCCAAACCGGCGCCGAGCACTATCACCCGCCCGGTACCGAGTTGGAAGCCGAAGTCGGCTGGTACTCGGATGCGCCGATCGATGGTCTGCGCACCTGGATCTGCTGGGACGACCGGCTCGTGTTCGTCGATTGCGAGTGGACGGATGAATGGGCGGATCAATGGCTTGAGGCCGACCCCAACGGCCTGTACATCGAGTGCACCGGCGCCGAGACGTGGGACGGCGGGCCGGCCTGTGTGTTGACATTTCGAATCCGGGATGATGCCGAACCAGGCTACGTGTGGGTCAACTTCCGTGAGCCGTGGCCGCGCGCCCAGCAGCTAGCCGACGACTACTGGTGGACCGTCGCAACGTCCGTCTACTGGGGCGCGATCGTGGTGACGCCGCTGGGCGACTGTAACTGTGACGGCTCGGTCAACGCCCTAGACATCGATCCGTTCGTGGCGGCACTGTCCGGCGACGTTGCCTACGACCTGATTCAGCCCATGTGTAATCGATGGTTGGCCGACTGCAACGGGGACGGAACGCTGGATGCGCTCGACGTGGATGTGCTTGTTGAGAGGATCTCGGGTGTGTGATTAATGCCATACTCGACTAAATGTCCTGAGTGTCGTGGGCGAGGTGTGGTTCAGAGACATCCCTGCGGGAGATGTTGCGGAACCGGCCATGTGACTCCATATCGTACTACTATCTCGATATACGAGGCAATCGAGCGCCACGGCTGGAAATCAATCAACTCGTGGCCGGACTACGGCGAGCCTGGCAAGTGCCGCGCTTGCGGCAAGGCGCTGACAAAGCGCCAAAGGAAGTGGTGTGGCAGCACGGAATGTAAGGTCGCTGTTTGGTATCGATTGTATTGCGGTGTGCGCTGGGCAATGCGACATGTAATTGTACGTGACGGTTGTGTGTGCCGTATGTGTGGTGAACTCTTTGAGAAACCGCTCCGAGAGGGCGGTCCCAATTATCCGTTGGTTGGCCATCTAGAATTAGACCACATTATACCGTTGATCGATGGTGGAACCGAAGCCCCTGAAAATTTACAGGTATTATGTCGCCAGTGCCACAAGACCAAGACGCGCCGCGAGGCGGCTCAACGCGCAATACGAGTGGCCGGGGGCAAGAGGGTCGTAGAATGAAACGACGACTGCGGTGTCAAGCGATGTGGCGAGGTAAGCAATGCAAGTGCACGGCAAGTGATCTGATTAGCGAATCAAGCGGCGCGGAATTAAGAAGGCAACCAGGCACCAAGGCAACCAGGCAACGGGGCAACAAAGGGTGGCGCGATTGCCAGTCCCATGAGTAAGGAACAGCAAATGTGTACAACAGAAGAGCAGGCCGCGTCGGCGCGAATTATCGAGCAGGCAATACGTGATGCATTGGAAAAGCCGTCCGGCAAGATCACGGACAAGGATTTGGCGTCGCTGACCACGCTGGACCTGCGCGGCACTCTGGTCGCCGACCTGTCGCCGCTGTCGGGTTTGACGAACCTGACCACGCTGGACCTGGAGGGCGCTCGGGTCGTTGACCTATCGCCACTGTCGGGCTTGACGTCGCTGGCCACGCTGTATCTGAACGGCACTCCTGTCGCCGACCTGTCGCCGCTGTCGGGTTTGACGAACCTGACCACGCTGGACCTGGGCGGCACCCGGGTCGTTGACCTATCGCCACTGTCGGGCTTGACGTCGCTGGCCACGCTGTATCTGAACGGCACTTCTGTCGCCGACCTGACGCCGCTGTCGGGTTTGACGAACCTGACCGCGTTCCCGCCGCTATCAGTATCTATCAATTAGTCTCAGATTGAGAGGTCGAGATGAGTAGGAGATATGTTGCGACTGGAGATACTTATCCCTATCGAGAACAGTTTATAAGTTGGCATGGCACTGGGATGCCGAGCGAAGGGCCTGGATTGAAGATAATGGCACAGAACGAGCGAAGTATTCAGTGGGCCAAGGGGTTGCCTGCTGAAAATATATAAGCGAGAGGCGGATGAGAGAAAGGCAACCAGGCGTGAAGAAGGCAACGAGGCAACGAGGCAACAGGCAACCAGGATCACGCCCGGCGCCTCCTTCGTGCCTCGGTGCCTTGGTGCCTTCCGCACCCTCCCCGCTCGGCGCGGCCGCCTTGCGCGAGGAATTGCGCGGCTTTGGGCGGGCGGCCCGGCGGTGGAAGACGCGCTCGTTGCGCCAGTTCGCCGAGGACGAGATCGTGATCCCCGAGGGCCGCTTCGAGGGGCGACGCTTCCGCTGTGATCGGTTGCCCCACGTCAGGCTGTTTTTTGACGAGATCGATAGCGGGCGTTGGCGGCGGGTGGCCTTCACCGGGCCGACCCAGGCCGGCAAGACGCTACTGCTGGTCATCATTTATCTCTATCACCTCTTCGAGCTGGCCGAGACGGTCATTTTCGGCGTGGCCAGCGCAGACATGGCCGACGATAAGTGGCGTGAGGAGATCGAGCCGGTGTTGGAGCGGACGCGCTATAACCACCTGCGTCCGACGCGCGGATCGGGCAGCCGCGGCGGGCGCGTGACCGGGGCGGTCAAGTTTCGCAACGGGGCCACGCTCAAATTCATGTCCGGCGGCGGCGGCGACGCGATCATCAGCCACTTCACCGCGCGCGTCTCCGGGGCGACCGAGGCCGATAAGCTGGATCTGACCGCCAAGCGCAGCCGGGAGGCCGATAAGATTTCCCGGCTCGAGGCCCGCACGGACTCGTTCGGCGATCAGGCGCGCTTCTACTTCGAAAGCACCTGTAGCTATAGCCGGGGCCGCATCTGGCGCGAATACAAACTCGGGACCAAGAGCCGGATCGCTTGCCCGTGCCCGCATTGCGAGCAATACGTCACGCCCGAACGCGAGCACCTACTCGGCTGGCAGGGTGCCGGCACGCTGACCGCCGCCGAAAAGCTGGCCAGCTTCCACTGCCCGGCCTGCGGCGAACAAATCAGTGAATCCGAGCGGATCAAGATGAACCACCGGGCGGTGTTGTTGCACAGGGAAGAAGGCACGGAAGAAGGCAACGAGGCAACCAGGCGTGAAGAAGGCAACGAGGCAACCAGGCAACCAGGCACGAAGCAGGCGCCGGGCGCGCGGCCCTCGTTGCCTCGTTGCCTCGGTGCCTCGTTGCCTTCCTCTCCCCTCCCCGAGACGGATACTTTCTCGTACCGCTGGAACGCTTTCAATAACTTGCTCTGGACCACGGGCTTTATCGCCGGGCGCGAGTGGAAGGCCGCCCAGGAGCCCGACGAAGAAAACGCCAAGAAGAAATTATTGCAGTTCACTTGGGCTCTGCCCTACGATCCACCCAGCCTGGATCTGAGCGAGTTGGACTGGCACACCTTGGCCCGCCGGGCCACCAAACAGCCGCGCGGGCAGGTGCCGCTCGAGACGGCGCATTTGACCGTGGCGATCGATCTGGGTCAGCGCTGGTGCAACTGGGTCGCCCTGGCCCACGCGGCCGACGGCAGCCCGCACGTGGTTGATTACAACTTGCTGGAGGTGCCCAGTGAGGGGCTGGGGATCGAACGCGGGCTTTTGGCCGCGTTGCGTGAGTTCCGCGATTTGTGCACGTCGGGCTGGCCCCAGGCGCGCGGCGGGGCGAACTGGCTACCCGAGTTGGTCTATATCGACGCCGGCAATTGGGCCGAAATCGTCTATGCCTTCGTACGCGAGAGCGGAGAGCCCTTCTGCGCCGTCAAGGGTCACGGCGTCAGTCAGGCCGGGGCCGGTCAATATCGGTCCCGTAAATCAACCGGCTCCGACGTGCTGCACGTCAGTCCCTGCGGGCGCTATCACGTGGTCTGGTTGCCGGATTCCGGGGTGCGCTTGTACGAGCTGGACGCCGACGCCTGGAAAAGCTGGCTGCGCGCCCGGGCCACTACGTCGCCCGAGCAACCCGGCGCCCTGACGCTCTACGCCGGCGACGCGCAGTTTCACCGCATGTTCTGTCAGCACCTGTGCGCCGAGCGGCCGCTCGAGGAATACATCGCCGGCCGCGGCGCCGTGATCCGCTGGGAAAATACTCGCCGCCGGCCGAACCATTTTCTGGACGCGGTCTACATGGCCGGCGCGGCCGGCCACCTGGCCGGGGCGCGGCTGCTCGACGAACAGGCCACCCCGGTTGAAGAAGAACCGGAGCCACGCAAACGGCGCGGCTTGACCATGCCGGACGGCCGGGCGTTTTTGGTGACCGAGAGATGAGGGGGTGGTGAAAAATGAGCGAACCAAGCAACCAGCGTAAGCGCCGGCGTGGTCGGCGGATCGTCTGCCCGCTCTGCGGGGGTGACGCGTTCGTCACCAGCGCGCCGCGCACGCACCCCGGGTTCGTCGCGCGCCGCCGCCAATACTGCAAGTGCGGCAGTTGCGGGCATACGTTTAAGAGAGAAGTCAACCAGGCGTGAAGAAGGC
>DAOVQV010000263.1 GCA_030628445.1 Phycisphaerae bacterium
ACGATGCGGATCGTCGGCGAGGTGGGCAGCTCCTTGAACTGGTACGTGGCGTACGGATCGACGAACGTCTTGAACTCGAACGTGTCTTCGGCGAACGTCTGTGCCCGCCACCCGGCGCCCCCGCCGGACGTATCACCGAAGATCACCTTGATCTGCTCGCCCCTCTCCAGGTACCCGAGGCGAACTTGCAGGTACAGCGCCTTCGACCATGGGCGAGT
This sequence comes from Phycisphaerae bacterium, assembly GCA_030628445.1. Taxonomy (GTDB): domain Bacteria; phylum Planctomycetota; class Phycisphaerae; order SM23-33; family SM23-33; genus DAOVQV01. The sequence continues at coordinate 219 of DAOVQV010000263.1, forward strand.
GTGGCCCTTGGGGTCCCAGCGCGGGATGATCCGGAAGGTACCGCTTACCGACAGCGAGCAGTAGTTCGCAGCGGACGGGTCGTCGAACTGCGGGACGGCGAAATCGCCCATGCGCCGAAAGACAATCTTGATGAAACCGGAATCGTCGATCGGACACCCCGCCGTGTAGGTGTATTCCAACGTCACGTAAGCCCCGGCCGTGATCGGCCTGGCCGGGGTCACCGTCGCCTTACCAAGATCCAACTTACGCATAGCGCACCTGAAGGACACATTATGCTCAGCGCAACGCCACTTTCAACAGTGTTTGACGGTACGAAGAAAGCTGAAAGAAAACATTCGGTGTGGTCTGCTGTTTGTTCTTCTTGTTTTTCAGTTTTCAGCTTTTGGTTTTCAGCTTCCTCGTTTGTGCGCCCGCACTCGGTTGACATGCAAGGCGCGGCCAATGATGATAGCGTCCGGAGCGACAATGCGATGAACCGGACCTTGATAACCGATGCCCTGACCGTCCCGGCGCCGGGTGCGGACCTGACCGTGGCGGGGTGGGTACGGACCGTTCGCATAAGCAAGGGCGGGTTCTGCTTCATCCACCTCAACGACGGTTCGTGCTTCGATTCGATCCAGATCGTCGCCGACAAGGACTTGCACAACTACGAGACCGAGATTCTCCATCTGACGGCGGGCACGTCGATCGCAGCATCCGGGAAGCTCGTCGAAAGCCCCGCCAAGGCCCAGCGGGTGGAGCTGCACGCCGCCGAAGTGAGCCTCATCGGGACCTGCGACGGCGAGCAGTACCCGATCCAGCCGAAGCGGCACTCATTTGAGTTCCTGCGGACACAGGCCCACTTGCGCCCGCGGACCAACACGTTCGGGGCGGTGGCGCGCGTGCGGAATGCGGTCTCGGCCGCCATCCACGATTTCTTCCAGTCGCGGGGGTTTCTCTACGTCCACACACCCATCATCACCGCCAGCGACTGCGAGGGCGCAGGGACCTTGTTCCGCGTCACGACGATGGACCCGGCCGAGCCGCCCCGAGACGATGCCGGGAACGTGGATTTCGCGCAGGATTTCTTCGGTAGGCCCACATACCTGACCGTCTCGGGCCAGCTCGACGTGGAGGCCTACGCCTGCGCGCTGGGTAACGTCTACACGTTCGGCCCGACGTTCCGGGCGGAGAACTCCAACACGCCGCGACACCTGGCGGAGTTCTGGATGGTCGAACCGGAGATGGCCTTCGCCGACCTTACCGCAAACGCCGACCTCGCTGAGGATTTTTTGAAGCATGTTTTCACGGCGGTGCTGGATCGCTGCGGGCGCGATATGGAATTTTTCAACGAGAGGATCGACGAGACGATCATCGAGACGCTCAAGGGCATCATCGACAGCCAGTTCGCCCGGATCAGCTATACCGAGGCGGTCGATCGCCTCGCCCAGGCCGACCGCAAATGGGAATACACCGTCGAGTGGGGAAACGACCTGCAGACCGAGCACGAGCGATACCTCACCGAAGAGGTATTCAAGGTCCCGGTGATAATCACGGACTACCCGGCCGCCATCAAGCCGTTCTACATGCGTCTGAGCGACGACGGTAAGACCGTCGCCGCGATGGACGTCCTGGTGCCGAAGGTCGGGGAGATCATCGGCGGATCGCAGCGCGAGGAACGCCTGGACGTGCTTGTTCAGCGCATGGGCCAGCTCGCACTTAACCCGCAGGACTACTGGTGGTACGCGGACCTGCGGCGGTACGGGACGGTCCCGCACGCGGGGTTCGGGCTGGGGTTGGAGCGGACGGTCCAGTTCGCCACCGGCATGGCCAACATCCGCGACGTGATCCCCTACCCGCGCACGCCGCGCAGCGCGGAGTTCTGATGGAAACCAGAATGCTGCGAATCGCTCTTATAGGGTGTGGCGATCATAGCAGGCGGTTTCACGCACCGTCGCTTCTCAAATACCACCAGGATCATCCCGGCCAGATCGCCCTGGCGGCAGCGTGCGATATCCACCTGCCCAAGGCCCAGGCTTTTTGTGAGCAGTTCGCCTTCGCCAAGCCCTACGCCGATTACAAAGCGATGCTGGCGGATCAGTCAATAGACGGGTGCATCTGTCCCGTCGCGGGCGAAAAAATCGTCGAGGTCAGCTCCCACCTGCTCGACGCCGGTATCCCCACCCTGATCGAAAAACCGCTGGGTACGTCGCTCGCCGACGCCCGCCGCCTGGTAGATGTCGCCGGGAAAACCGGCACGGCCCATCTCGTGTCCGTTAACCGCCGCTTCAATCCTTATCTGCGGGAGGCGGTCGCCTGGGCGCGGGCGGCCGGACCGATACGATACGTCCGGGCGACCATGATCCGCCACAAGCGCCGCGAAGATCCGTTCATCTGGACGACGGCGATCCACGCGGTCGATACGCTTACCTACATCGCCGGGAAGATCAAGACGCACTGCGCGGAGGTATTCCGCACACCGGAGATGACCGCCCGATGGTACACGCTGTCGCTGGATTTCGAAGCAGATTGCATCGGGCACGTCGAGATCATCCCGACGGCGGGGTTTCTGGGCGAGACGTACGAGATGTTCGGCGAGGGTTACCGCGCGACCGTTGAGATTCCCGGCGCCGGCGGATACGCAGCCCGCTGCTGGCGCGACAAGGAGCTGAGGTTTGAGGCCGCCGCGGCCGCCGACGAACCCCTGTTCGTTAGCAACGGGGCGTACCAGGAAGTTGTGGATTTCGTCTCAATGCTTCAGGGCGGACCGCATAAGGGCCCGACCGTTGCGGATGTGTTGGAAGCATCGCAAGTGTGTTTCGATTTGGCCGAGAAGCTCGGCGCCCCGGGA
>DAOVQV010000178.1 GCA_030628445.1 Phycisphaerae bacterium
ACGATTGGGATTTCGTGTGGTTCGGGCCGCGCCGAGCAGACGGTACGGTTCACATGCACCGAAACGCCCTGAAGAACCTCAAGCCGCGATACTTCTATCTTAACTGGGTCCAGTGGTTAATCTTTGCCGGGATGACCGCCATCATCATTTCCGGTGTGTTCCTCCAGCGGAAGCTGCCCGAGCCCCTAAGGGCGGTGCTGCTGGGCCTCGCCATCGTATTGGTGTTCCAGAGCATCCTGCGCATTATCATCCCCATGCATGGATGGGGCGCCGTGCTGACCTACTATGTGGGATTCTGCATGGTTGCTATTTGCTGGGTCGAGTACTTCATGGCTCGGGGTCACGCCGGGCCGCTATGGGCCAAGCCGGCCCGAGGCGCCGTCATCGCCGCCTTGGTGCTGCTGGGTGCGCTGGCGACCATTTACATTGTCCATGGGAATACCCCCGCAAAACCGTACTCAGCGACGAGACCGGTACCCGCTGGCCAACCGGAACTACTGGAGGAGGGCTACCGGGGCTACAACGTCGTCCGGTTCGACGGGCGGTACTATGGGTTCCCTCAAGGTTTCCTACCGGACTACTGTGACCCGCACCTGGCCGATAATCCGGGCGTAATCGTCGCCGACAGCCCCCAGGAAGTGCGCCGCAGGATACTTACCGAGAAACCCGATTAACCCCCTGCCTGAAGGATATTGCACTTTGACAGATGCACTGGTAACATCAAGCCTCGATATGCCGCGGGCGCAGCCACCTATGCGAAGTGCTCTGAGGGGTAACGTAACATGAAAGTGGTCATTCTGGCCGGTGGACGCGGTACGAGAATCAGCGAGGAGACGACCGTCAAGCCCAAACCGATGGTCGAGATCGGCGGGAAACCGATTCTCCATCACATCATGAAGGTTTACTCGCATTATGGGCACGACGACTTCATCATTTGCCTGGGTTACAAGGGCCATGTGATCAAGGAGTACTTCTCCAACTACTACCTGCACCAGACCAATGTGACGTTCGACCTGCGAAACAACAAGGCGACCGTGCATCAGAACTTCGCCGAGCCGTGGAAGGTCACACTGGTGGACACAGGGGATGAGACACTCACCGGCGGGCGGGTCCGACGAGCGGCCGAGTTCATCGGCGAGGAACGGTTTATGCTCACCTACGGTGACGGACTGGCGGATGTGGACATCTCGGCGCTGCTGGAGTTCCATGAGGCACACGGGCGCATGGTTACCGTGACGGCTGTGCGACCCGTCGGACGTTTTGGCACGCTGGACATCGAATCTGACGGGGCCGTCACCTCCTTCAAGGAGAAACCGCTTTCCGCCGGGTGGATCAACGGCGGGTACTTCGTCATGGAGCCGCAGATAATCGAGTTCATATCCGGCGACGGGGTCAACTTGGAGTACGACGTGCTCGGCCGACTGGCCGAGCAGGGCCAAATGGCGGCGTTCCGTCACGAAGGGTTCTGGCATCCGATGGACACATTGCGCGAAAAGGAACACCTCGAGGCCCTGTGGTCGCAGCCGGGGACCCCGTGGAAGATCTGGTAGGAGCCCGGGCATGCGACAACCATTCGACGGGACGTATGAAGCTAAGACAGTATTCATCACCGGGCATACCGGTTTCAAGGGCGGGTGGCTGACGCTGTGGTTGGAATCGATGGGGGCGAAGGTGGTTGGGTATTCGCTGGATCCCCCGACGACGCCAAGTTTGTATGAGGCGGCCGATGTGGGCGGAAGCATCGAGGACATACGGGGCGACGTGCGGGACTTCGAGTCACTTTCCGCCGCCATTACCAAGCACCGCCCACACTTCGTGTTTCACCTGGCCGCTCAAGCGATTGTCCGCCAGTCATACTCCGATCCGCTTGAAACCTACAGCACGAACCTGATGGGAACGGTGAACGTGTTGGAGGCTGTGCGACGTGTCCCGGGCCGCTGCTGCGTGGTCAACGTCACCAGCGACAAGTGCTACGACAACCGCGGGTGGGTGCACGCCTATCGCGAGAACGACGCCATGGGTGGGCATGCGCCCTACAACTCATCCAAAGGTTGTGCGGAACTGGCGGCTTTAGCGTATCGCCGCTCCTTTTTCCCGCCCGAACGCTTTGATGAGCACCACAAGGCTTTGGTCTCAGCTCGTGCCGGGAACGTAATCGGCGGGGGCGATTGGGCTGTCGACAGGCTGGTGCCCGACTGCCTGCGCTGCATCGCCGCCGGGAAAACCGTGCCGATCCGCAACCCCAATTCGGTCCGACCGTGGCAACACGTGCTCGATCCACTTGCGGGGTATCTCTGTCTGGGTGCGAAACTAAGTGAAACCCCCGCAAGGATTGATTATGGCTGGAACTTCGGGCCGCAGGCGTCGGACAACCTTACTGTGAAGCAGGTGGTTGAAGGTCTGCTGGGACAGATGGGCACGGGACAGTGGCAGGACGTCTCGGATCAGTATGCCCGCGACCGGCGCCACGAGGATCAGGTATTGCGGCTGGATTGCACAAAGGCCATATCTGAGCTTGGATGGCAGCCGGTCTGGCCGATCAAGCAGGCGCTGACCGCCACGGCGCAGTGGTACAGCGGGTTCTACCAAAACGCCGACTTTGACGCACGAGCCTGCTGCCTGGACCAAGTAGAGCAATATGTCGGGCTGGCGCGAGACAGCAACGTAGCGTGGGCATTGGCGGCGAAGAACCTCGAATGTCCTCAGGCCGTGGAATAGGACACTTTTGGCGGAAACTGGCGGAAAATGGGTGCCGATCTCCTCAAGAGCGAAATCCTGGCGAAAGTGAGCGAGTACTACCGGGTCGTCCACGGGGCGAAAGAGCCCTTCGTGCCCGACCAATCGCGAGTTCCTTATGCTGGGCGCGTGTTCGACGAGAAGGAGATGGTCAACCTCGTCGACTCGTCCCTGGAATTCTGGCTGACCTACGGACGCTATTCTGCACAGTTCGAGCAGCAACTGGCGGCGTTTCTTGACGTTAAGCATTGCAGCTTGGTCAACTCGGGGTCCTCGGCCAATCTGCTGGCCTTCATGGCGCTGACGTCGGACAAGCTGGGCGACCGGCGAATCCGGCGCGGTGATGAGGTCATCACCGTGGCGGCCGGGTTCCCCACTACGGTCGCGCCCATCGTGCAGTATGGCGCCGTGCCGGTCTTCGTGGACGTGGAAATCCCCACCTACAACGTGGATGTTTCACAGTTGGCGGAGGCACTGAGCGATCGGACGCGGGCCGTCATGCTCGCCCACACACTGGGCAACCCGTTTGATCTTGCGGCCGTACGGGATTTCTGCCGACAACATCATCTTTGGCTGATCGAGGACAACTGCGACGCCCTCGGGTCTCGCTATGCGGGCCAGCTCACCGGCACATTCGGCGATTTGGGCACGAGCAGCTTCTACCCGGCCCACCACATGACCCTCGGCGAGGGCGGGGCGGTTTACACCAATGACACAACGCTATCGCGCGTCGTCAACTCGATGCGCGACTGGGGCCGGGACTGCTGGTGTCCGCCCGGACAGGATAACACCTGCGGGAAGCGGTTCTCGCAACAGTTCGGCCTGCTGCCGACCGGATTCGACCACAAGTATGTCTACTCGCACTTCGGCTACAACTTCAAGGCCACGGACATGCAGGCCGCCATCGGGTGTGCACAACTGGAAAAGCTGCCGTATTTCACCAAACGGCGAATCGAGAATTTTCGGTACCTGCATGAGCTGTTGGCGGGATTGGGCGCGTCGCTGATCCTGCCGGCCGCCACACCCAACAGCGAGCCGAGCTGGTTTGGCTTCGCGATCACCGTCACGGAAGGCGCCGGTTTTACGCGGAACGAACTGGTGGCGCATCTGGAGGCGAACCGGATCCAAACCCGGCCGCTGTTTGCGGGTAATGTGCTGCTGCACCCGTGCTTTGATGCCCTGCGAGACGACCCCCGCGCTTCGCGAGTTGTGGGCGACCTGGCGAAAACCAATCGGATAGTGCGCGATACATTCTGGTTGGGAGTGTATCCGGGCATGACCAAAGAGATGCTCTCCTACATTGCCCGGAAGACTATCAAGTTCGTATGTGCAAAAGGAGCGGCCGGACAATGAGAGTATTCGTCACC
>DAOVQV010000284.1 GCA_030628445.1 Phycisphaerae bacterium
GAATCGCCACCTTCAGCGTCGCCTCGGAATCCGGCGTCGTCCACGAGGAACTGGGTTCGTACCCACCCTCGGAAAACGCACCCTTGGTGCAGATATAGGCAGGGTCGCAATCGCCGTAGCCCGCCACGGCCACGAAGCCCTCGCTCAGATCGACGCCCACGACCTGCGAGCCCCAACCCACGATCGCGCCGTGTTCGTCCTGCGCCCGGGCGCCTGTTGGTGCCAAAAGCACAACGGCCAGAATCGTCAAGCCGCGTGTGATGCCTCGACTCCCGTTTCTCATCGAAGTACCTCCCCTTGGCGCCGGCCGCGATCGCCGACGCGCAGCCCGTGGCTATGAGTAGTTTACCCGCGCTGGGCTGACCGCTGCAATTAAATCCGCGTGCCTGGGTGACCCAGGCTTGGGAGCTGGGGGACCGAATCGTTGGTGTTCGAGCCCTCTGGTCCAGCGAAAGGCCGACCACCGCCCAGGTCCAGTTCCGTCCCCCACCCTGGAAGGGTGGGGCCTGGGGTTTGGCACTTTTTCTGCGTAGGTACAAGCAGGGCTTTCTGCCTACTCGACCGCAATGGTCAGCCGGTACGGGCGTAGAGCAGCGCCGCGGTCAGGGGCAGGGAGAGTTTCGGGGACTTCCTGGTCGCCGCTGGCGGGACCACGAACTCGTCGGAATTCGCGTCGAGCAGTTCTATCGCATGGGCCCACACCTCACTTCGCAATTGCCGGATGAGTTCTTCTGTCGAGAGTCGTTGCTTCGATTGACCCGATTGCCACTTCGGCGGCGGCAAGGCCCCCTGCGTGGCAGCGACGCCGAAGGCCCGCGCCGCGGCCAGCAGCAGGATCGCGTAGCTGGCCACCGCCAGGGCCGGCTGGCGCTCCACCGACCGCGGGGACCACACCTGGGCCTGGCCGACGCCGACGATTTGCTTCTCGTCGCGGTGGTTCACCTCGATGTCCCAACGCCACAGATAATATTGAAGCAGTTTGTCGAGAGGCAGCTGGGGGTCGGTGCAGATCAGATAAGCCGGCTGGCGGTAGAGCAGCTTGCTACCCTGGCGCGGGCGATAGCCGACCGGGGCGATCACCACCAGGCGGAGCGGGCAATCCGCCCCGGCCTTCTTCCACAGAACCGGGGTGAGCGTTTTCACGCGGAAGGCATGCAGCTTCCCCGCCCCGAAGGTCTCGACTTCCTGCCACGGGGCCGTCGGATCCTTCCGCAACTGCTCGGGCGTGGACGCCGCCTGGCCGTACTGGCGTTTGGCCCCGACGGCGGGTTGGTCCGCGAGGCGGGGAAGATGGAACAGCTTGGCGTCCTTGCGGATGCGGCCGATGAGCGTGGTCCGCTCGGGCAAACCCCTCAGGACGGTCTTGTTGGTGTAGCTGCCGTCGACGCCGACGACCAGCGGCCGATCTCGGGCGTCGTGCCGCTGGTCCAACTCCCGTCGCATTTGCTCGAACAGGCCGACGGCATGGGTGCTGAGGTTCTTCACGCGTCGCTCTCGTTCATAGGCTTGCCACTGTTCGGTTGAAGCGGACCGTTTCGGTTTCGGCACCGACGGAGAGTGCTCGAACCGCAGCGGAATTGCCCGGGCCGCCGCGGGGGTCTCGCCGGCCGGGAGCATGGCCGAGAGCTGGATGAATCGCTGGGCGCGAATCAGGTTGACATGGAACCGAGGCGAGAGGGGGTCGCGGCGATAGGCCACCCCGGGGATCTTGGTCCCGGTCTTCTTCAGGTGGGTATCGTCCAGGGCGGTGACCAGGGGCGCCCCCGGCCGCAACAGTTCCAGGATGCCCCGGACCACGGGAACGAAGAGCTGATGTTCGTCCCAATGGTCCTTGGAGAAGAGGCGATAGTCGGCCGACCAGTCGACGAACTGCCGGCCGCCGGCGCAGAGCACACCGGTCACGGTGTGCCGGCCGAGGCAGGCCAGTTGGCCCAGGCCCAGCCGGCGGGCGCGCTGCCAGGTGCGGCGTTGGGCGAAGGTGTCCATACATTCGTCCCAGAGGGCATTGATGTGCGGCAGCAGGCCTAGCGTTTTTTTTAGCCGGCGGTTTGGTCTTCGCCCTCGGGCTCTTGGCTGTGCGTTGCATGATAAGCGTGTTCCTGTCCTGGATGACCCACTCGACGACCTCGCCCTTGCAGAATTCCATGGCCCCGGCGATAGCGGCGGGGAAGTTGACGTACCACTGCTCGCTGGCCTTTCGCTGGATGAGTTGGACACGTGTTGGGTAGCCCATTTTGGCCTCCTTTCGTGGTTCTAGTCATATCACTAGATAACCGCTTACAACCTCGAGGTCAAGAGCGCTGCTCAGGAAAGCGAGAGAGCTTTCCCCCGTCAGTCAGAAACGCTTCAGCGGGAGATCACCCCCAAAGTGCCAAACCCCAGGCCCCATCCTTTTCAAGGATGGGGAAACGCGACCATGTGGGCCTGACCTGGACATCTGAGATTCTAACGAAAAGGAAACCCAAAATGAAAGCATTTGTGACAGCACTGGGAATCGCCGCATTGCTGTTCGCCCCAGCGGTGGCGAACGCCGACTGCATTTACACTTGGTCGGGTGGCACAAGCGAGGTCTGGAGCAACCCGGCGAACTGGGACGGCGATCCCCCCGGTCCCTGCACCCAGTATCCTGGGAACGCAGCCACGGACGATGCCGTGATCACGTCAAAGACAACTCATTGGCCCCAGTTGGACGAGGATTACACCAGCGGTGGCGGGGACAACATCGACGACCTGACGATGGGCGGCAGCGCCGACCTCGACGTCGCCGGCTGGACGTTGGAGTGCGACGTGTTCACCGTCAACAGCGGC
>DAOVQV010000119.1 GCA_030628445.1 Phycisphaerae bacterium
GGAAAGTTCGAAGCAGACCTGCAAACGCCCTAACCCTAAGGGCCCTCACAATCCATCCCTTCGCACGGCCCGGAACCTGCCCGTGGTCCCCGCTGGGCGGCGGCGTTGGTCCGTTATTCTGATCTGTCGAACGCTGCTTGAGCGGCCTGGGCGATGTGCTGTGCGCTGAGGCCCAGCAACTCAAGCATCGCCTCGGGGGTCTTGGCGCTTTTTGGGATGTTCTGTACGTACAGTGAATGGACCATCACCCCAAAGTCCGACCTTGCGGCGGCGGCGGTGATCTCGTCGGCGAATCCGCCCAGGTAATTGTCCTCGACCACCAGGATCTGCCCGCGGCAGTCGTCGCCGATCCGCAGAATGCTGTCTGTCTGCAGGGGCATGGAGTATGCGTCGATCAAGCTGGGCGACAGGCCGGCTTGTTCTTCCAGGATCTGGCAGGCCTGGCGGGCGACGTGGACCATATACCCGCTGGCGACGATCGCCACGTCCTCTCCGTCGATCAGGTGCTTGAACCCGCCCACCTCGAAGGTCTCGGACTGTTCGTAGATAAACTCGACGTCCGGGCGGTGGGTCCGCATGTAGCAGAAGCCCTCGATGTTGGCCATCAGCTCGGTCAGCTTAAACGCGCTTACCGCGTCTGACGGCTGGAACACCACGGCGCCGCTCTTCCCGTCCACCCGCCGCGAGTGTGCCAGCGCACGCATGAAGGCGAGGTCCGGTAAGCCCATTTGGCTGGGTCCGTCCGCCGCCAGCGATACGCCCGCGTGCGACCCGCACATCTTGATGTTCGCGTTGGTGATTACAGCCATCTCGACCTGGTCGTAGCTGCGGACCAGGAACTTCGCGAAGCTGGAGACAAACGGGATCTTCCCCGCCGCCGCCAGGCCCGCCGCGGCCGAGATCATGTTCTGCTCGGCGATGCGGGCCTCAAAATACCTGTCCGGCCATTTCTTGGCGAAGAAATCGGCGAAGGTGGAGTTCTTCACGTCCCCGTCCAAGGCTACGATCCGCTCATCGGCGCCTAAAGCCGCCAGTGCGGCACCGTAAGCCCGCCGTGTGGCCAGTTTCTTCGCTTCAAGCTGTGCGTCGAATCCGACACCCGCCAGCGCCTCGGCGAAATCGCCCGCCGATATGGCCTTACCGGTCGGGATCTCGATTCGCTCGGGACGTGTCACTTCGATGGCCGGTACGTCTTCGACCTCGGCGACGCCCAGCTCATCCGCCTTTGCGTCCAGGTCGGCCATGGCCTGTTCGAGCTGATCTTCCTTTAAGGGTTTACCGTGATAGGTGGGTTTCTGAAGCTCGGTGACGCCCCATCCCTTGACGGTTCTTGCGACGATGGCGATGGGTTTGTCCATCGCCTCGGCCGTCAGAGCTCGCAGCAGATCATCCCAGTTGTGCCCGTCGATCGGGATCACTTGGTACCCGAAGGCCTCCAGCTTGCGCGCCAGCTCGTCGGGCGACTGCTGCTGCGATACGTAGTCGCTCTGCGCTTGTCCGTTGCAATTGAATATCGCGCGCACGGAGGTGAGCTTATGGTCGATGATGAAGTCCAGCGCCTCCCAGACCTGTCCCTCGCGGGCCTCACCGTCCCCGCAGATGCAGAAGATCTTTTTGTCGATCCCGTCCAGCCGGGCGGCACACGCCAGACCCGCCGAAATCGACAGCCCCTGGCCTAGCGAGCCGGTGGCCGCGTCGAAAAACGGAAAGCCGATCGCCGGGTTGGGATGTCCGTCCAGCACGCTATCCGCCTCGCGCAGTGTCAGGGCGTCGTCAAAGCTTAGCTCGGACGGCCGATTATCCGTGCCGACAACCCCGCCTACGTCGCAGTAGGCCGCGTAGATGGCCGGGACGGCATGACCCTCCGACAGCACCAGCCGATCGGAGGCGTTGTTCCAGGGGTTCTTGGGGCTATATCGCATGATGCGATACATCAGCGCGGTGGTGATATGCAGTATCGACAGGGCGCTGGAGGGATGCCCGCTGCCGGCCTGCGTGCACATCTTGACGATTTGCTTTGCTAACTTGATGACCTTGCGGTCAAGGTCTTTGTACTGGGCCATAATGATCTCCCGATTCGCCGTAATCGGCAAAGGGCAGTACCCTACCGAAACGACTGGGCGAACGCAAGGTTAAACCCGGCGCCGGATAGTGGCGCTAGTGGCGCAAATTGCGCAAAGTCTCGGGTGATCTGCGGATGGTGTGCTTTTGCGCTTGTGGTTAAGCGCCGGGGAAGATGCGAGCTATCTCGCCCAGCGAGGTCACGCCTTGGTTGACCTTCTCGAGTGCAGCTTCCAGCAGGGTCTTGATGCCCCCCTGGCGGGCGCCGGTGGCGATTTCGGAGGCACTTGCGCCGCTGCGGATTGCGGCGGATACCTCCGGCGCCATGAACATCACCGAGAAGATCTGCACCCGGCCGACGTAGCCCGTATCCGCGCAGCGGGGGCACCCGACGGGTTCGAAGGTAGGTCCTGTCAGCTTATCGGCCGGGATTCCAAGCTGCTCGGTCAGCTCCGCCGGCGGTGTGGCCTGTCTTTTGCACTGCTCGCAAAGCGTCCGCGCACTTGCTTGGGCGACGACGCCCAGCAGTGCCGATGACAGCGGCCATGGCTCCAAGCCCATCTGCCTCAGCAGCTCTACGGCCTGTGGTGCGTCGGGGGCAGCTGCGCCTAGCAGCACCATCCGCCCATCCAGTGCCGCCTCCACCGCCGCGGTCGCCGTTCTGGGATCGCGAAGCTCGCTTATCAGGATTACGTCCGCATCCGCTGCCGCGACGGCCTGGGCGGCTGAGGCGAAGGTGAAACCCGCCGCCGGATCGACCTGGGACTGGGTCACCCCCTCGATATCCAAGGCGGCGTCCTTTGTGACGGCTGTGAAGTTCCGCCCGCTGCGATCCAGTTCGCCAAGCATGGCGTGGAGGGTTGCAGTCGTGCTGGTCGGGTTGGCACTGGCTGCGACGATCAGCCCGCTGGGACGGGCGAGGAACCGGCGGATTTGCGCCAGGTCGGTATCGGTGAGGCCCAGTTCATCCAGCTTAGGGAGTGCAATTTCGGGGTCGACAATCCGGATCGTCAGCTTCTCACCGGTGGTGACGGGGCAGGTCGCCACGTGCAGTTGTATCCGTCTGCCCTGCTCGTCGATGCTGAACTTGCCGGTCTGCGGCTTGTCGCAGATGTCTGTCTGGATCGCGGCCAGAGACTTAAGGTGTGCTATCAGTGCCCCTTCCAGTCCGGCCGGCAGGCGGGTTTTGAAGTTGACCTTGTCCTGAAGCACTCCGTCGATCCGCAGCTGCAGGGACAGCCCGTCGGCGCCCGGGGCCAGATGCATGTAACTAGCCTGGTGAGCGATTGCATCGCGCAGGACCGCTTCGATAACTTGTGCGGCGGCCTCTTGTCCGCCTCCGGTGGCGGTCGGGGCCGTCGCCGGTGCCGGTGTCGGCGGCGGGGTCGGTGCGAACTTAACCTCGGGTCTGGCGGGTTCTGTTTGGGGTTTTGCTGATTCCCCCGACACGATACCGGCCGGCGTGGCGGGTTCCGGCTCGGCGGCGGGGGCGGTTGGTTCGCCCTGGGGCGCTTCGGTCAGTTCGATTGGCTGTGAGTCTTCGGACTGACTTGCCCCCTCGGGCGCCGCGGGAGTTTTCCCGGTGATCTCAGCGGCTAGCTCTTCGACGGGGTCGGGAGTTTCGGTTCCTGGTTCGGGGGGTGTGGGTGAAGGCGTCTGCGGTTCGGTCGGTGCCCCCGACTCGGCGGGTTCGCCTTGCTCGGTGGGCTTCATAAGAGCCGGCCTTTCCCCCCGGGTGACGGTTGCGCCCGATTCGGCCCCTTCGCGCAGGACCGCCTTGGCCATTACCTCTTCGATGTCGATCCCGCGCTTCTTGAGGAACGTCACCAGATGCTTCTCCGTGATTCGGACCTGCTCGTCCGGGAGGCGCTTGAACTGCAGCTCTCCGTTGCGGATCCAGCGGGCGACAGTACCGGGCGTGACGCCCAGAAGGTTGGCTACTTGGTATGTGTTGTGCAACCTTTCAGCCAAGATCCATCCTCCGTTCCTGACACTCGCATCCCACGCTTAAACCCCTGCTTGAAACCCGGCTCCCCGCCGCGGCCGGAACCGGGCTGGGCAATCCAAGGTGTAATAGCTTTCCCGTTGCGTTTATTGGGGGGTGTATTGTTGCAGGGAACCGCATGGGTGTCAAACACAAACCCCGCCTGTCGATGCCTTATCTGGTGCGGGCGGCGTGATTTCGCTGGGCCAAGTACACTTTCGCCTGCTTGTACGTTCGCCAAGGCCTCGGGGGGTGGTACAGGCGTTCCGCAGAGGGGTTGGACTGGTAGAGTTCTTCGAGGCTGTGCGCGTTGTCTACGATCAGCAGTGCGCGGCTGCAATCGCTGTGTCGGTAGTCGACGAAACCCGTGCCCCACTTACCGTCCAGCAGTGCGTAGTATTGCAAGGGCGGCCAGTTCGGTACGTCCCAGTTCCAAAGGATAGCGGTTCGCCCATCGGCGAGCCGGTTCGCATCTTGGACGATCTGCCTGGCCTCGACGAGCGTGTCGGGATCCTCGCTTATCAGATAGGTCCGTCTACCCATCAGCCAAGCTGACTGCCCGACGGCGACGGCGATCAGTAAACTCATCAGCAGTATCCAGGTCCGGCGCGCCGTAATGGTCCACCCCGTCGCACCCAACTCGGCCAGGCCGACAGCCGCTGATACCAGAACCACCGGCAGCAGGAACAACCAGACCCGCGGAAACGGTACGACCCGCTGGATCAAGGCCGCCAAGGCGAGCAGGATGGGCCCGCCTGCGGGTAAGAGCCAAAGCACGCGCCGGCGGCGGATACCGATCACCGTGCTTGCGGTAAGCCCCAGGATAATCAGGACCAGCAACAAACCTGGGGCGTCTCGCGTCCAGTCGGCCAATGTCTGCCCGGCCGCTGGGGGTAAGTGGGCGATCACCTCTTGCAGGGGGCGCGGCGTGACGAACCGGTTGGCCAGGAGCGCCCCGGGGCCGCTGACTCGTACCGCGGGAAGGTAGAAAAGCCCGGTTAACACGCCCGCAACCGCCAGCGAGATCAAGACCCGCCCTATCGCTACCCGCCTATGACCTTCCGCCGCGGGCGCCCAAATGCTTTGCAACACTATCGCCGCTGCGAAGATCCCTATTGGATACAGCATCACGGGTATTGTGCACAGACCGGCGGCTGAAATTATTGTAAAGGCGACCCAGGCGCGACGTCGGCGCGGATTTTCCAGGATGCTTACGGTGCAGCAGCCCATCAGCAACGTCGCCAGGCAGATAATCGAGTACCCGCGGGCGTTTGCGGAGTATTCCACCAGCAGGCTGGATGCTCCCACGAACCCCCCCGCCAGAAGCCCCGCCACTTCCCGCCCGCTTAACCTGCGGGCAAACTCCCCCGCCACCGGGACCAGCGCCACGCCCGCCAGGAAGGCCGGCGCCCGTATGACCGGCGGGGCGATGCTGCCGGTATAGGTCATCAGGTGCACCAGCAGGGTATGCAGCAGATGGTTGTTGGGAGCGGAATAGTTGAACCACGCGGCGGTCTTGGCCGGCAGGGCAAACATCAACAGGCTGAACGATTCATCGTACCGCATCGGGTGGTCCAGCCGCAC
>DAOVQV010000278.1 GCA_030628445.1 Phycisphaerae bacterium
GGGCTTGCGGCCCTGCCTATTGTTCGCCTGGCCCGTAAAGCCGGCGCCAGCTTCCGCTCCGGGCCTATCCGCCCACCAGGGGCGCTTGTGGAAGGGGACTTCCTCGCCAGGTGCATAAAGTGCGGACAGTGCATGCGGGTCTGTCCGACCAATGTGCTGCAACCCGCTGGGCTTGATAGCGGACTGGAGGGGCTTTGGACGCCTGTGCTGAACAATCGGATCGGGACGAGCGGGTGCCAGCTTAACTGCGTCGCATGCGGGTCGGTCTGTCCGACGGCGGCGATCCGCCCGATTACGCTGGACGAGAAGCTCGGGCGGGGCGCGTTCGCACAGACCGGTCCGATTCGCCTGGGCATGGCGTTCGTGGATCGAAGCCGATGCCTCCCGTGGGCCATGGGCTTACCTTGCATCGTCTGCCAGGAAAACTGCCCCGTAAGCCCCAAGGCGATTTACGTCGAGCAGTTTTACTCAACTGTGCAAGCTGCGCCGGTGACGGCCGCCGGGGCAGACGAGCTGACCGTCCAAGTTCGCCACGAGGGACCCGAAGGTCAGTTCGCAACAGGCGATTACTACTGTAAATTCGTCGACGAGCCGGACGAGCAGCGCCGACTGATTGTCGCCAACACACCCGAGACGATAACGGTTTCTCCGGCCGTGCCGTGGCCCGATCCGCTTCCGCAAGGTCAAGACTTGCACATCCAGGTTCGCTTGGAGAAGCCCTTTGTGGATCCCACCAGGTGCATCGGATGCGGCGTCTGCGAGCACGAGTGCCCGGTAAACGGCGAACGGGCGATTCGTGTGACGTCCCAGAACGAATCCCGCACCACCGGGCGGCCTCTGCTTGCTTGAGCTTTCGACGATGTAGTTGAAACGCTCACGGCTGTACGGATACAATGAGCATCGCGCTATTATGTCATTATGGGAGGTGTGCTATGTCTGCTGAGAAAGAAAACCTGTCGCGTCGAGATTTCTTCAAGATCGCAGGCGCCGTCGGCGTCGGTTCGCTGCTGGGACAGACCGAAGCACTTACCGCAGCGACGAGCAAACCTAACCAGGCCGCAACCGCCGCAACCAAACCTGCCGGGAACGTCGTGCCCACGAGGCCCTTCGGGAAGACCGGGGTGAAGGTGCCAATCCTGGCTCTGGGCGGGATCTTCGACATCACGAGCAACCAACTCCTGCTGAAGCAGGCCCTGAAGTGGGGCGTCAGCTACTGGGACACGGCCAACTCATACGTGAAGGGCAAGAGCGAAGAAGGGATGGGGATGTACTTCGCCAAGTATCCCGACCAGCGCAAGGACGTGTTCCTGGTCACCAAGACAGGCGGCCGCGACGCGGCGAAGATGACGAGGCACCTGGACCTTTCTTTGGAAAGACTGAAGACCGATTACATCGACCTTTATTTTCTCCATGGGGTCAGGAACGCCGCTGATCTGAAACGGGACGGTGGACAGTTTAAGGCATGGGCCGAAAAGGCCAAGAGCCAGGGCAAGATCCGCTTTTTCGGGTTCAGCACGCACAGGAACATGCCTGAGTGTCTGCTGGGAGCGTCGAAGCTGGGCTTCATAGATGGGATCATGCTGAGGTACAACTTTCGGTTGATGCACACGGACCAGATGAAGGGAGCCGTTGAGGCGTGCGCCAAGGCGGGGATAGGGCTTACCGCGATGAAAACGCAGGGCCGTAGAAGCAGACGCCGTGGAGCCGAAACCGAAACCAAAGCAAAGCTGGTGGAACGTTTTTTGGAGAAGGGCTTCACCAGTCAGCAAGCGAGCTTGAAAGCGGTTTGGGAGAACCCCGACGTCGCGAGCGTTTGCTCGGCGATGTACAAGTTTGACGTCCTGGCGGCGAATGTTGCGGCGGCGTTGAACAAGACGAAGCTGGCGGCTGCGGACAAGAGGCTGCTTGAGCAATACGCCCGCGAGACGTGTTCTGGTTATTGTGCGGGCTGCGCCGGGATCTGCGAGTCCGCCATCTCTCGGGCCGTCCCGGTGGCCGACGTGATGCGATACCTGATGTATCACAACGGTTACGGCGACCGCGACATGGGGCGGGCGAGCTTTGCGCAATTACCTGCGGCCGTCCGCCGGCGCCTTGCGAAGATCGACTACTCGGCTGCGGAGAGGCGCTGCCCGCAGCACATGCCGATCGGCGAGCTGATGAGGGAAGCGGCGGAGGTGTTGGCCTAGCGGTCAGAGCCGTTAACTGCTCTAATTCAACTGGCTTCCCAGAGGGCGTTGTGCCGAATGAACACCGGGAACAACGCATTTAAAGGAATCGACCATGGGTGAGATATCTGGGAATGGCTTGGGCGGCATCCTGGGGTTGTTCGGCCTGCCGGGCCACTGGGAAATAATCATAGTCGTCCTTGCGATCCTGCTGCTGTTCGGCGGCAGGAAGCTGCCCGAGCTGGCGCGGGGCCTGGGGCGCGGCCTGCGGATCTTCCGCAAGGAGATCAAGGGAATAAAGACCGATATCGAGCAGGGCGGCGACCAAGACGAGCAGACCGAAGAGACCCAGCAAACCGCCCAGACGTCCGATCAGGGCGACGAGCAGCAGACCGATCAATAGGAGCAGCAGGGGAGACTGGAACCTTCAGGCCCGCGCGGCCGCTGTGGCGGCGCGGGTCTTTTTGTCGGATCATCCGGCCGGCTCGGCGGGTGTTCGCACGAAGACCCACACCAGGCCGATACTCAGTTCATACAGCAGATACATCGGTAACCCCAGGGCCAGTTGCGTAAATATATCCGGCGGGGTGAATATAGCGGCCAGCGCGAGGATTGCGACGATCACGTGCTTGCGATAGCGTCGCAGGGAGGTTTGCGAGACCAGGCGCATCTTGGCCAGGATCAGGATCACC
>DAOVQV010000243.1 GCA_030628445.1 Phycisphaerae bacterium
CGTGAAAAAAGTGAAAACCGCGCAGAGAAGCGCGACTACTCCAGTTCGGTCAATTATACCTCAGTATTGCCCAGGATCAAGGCTGGATCCCAGGCAGATGTCCGCTTCTTGGAGTCCGGGGGAATCGCTTGACGGTCCCCGAAACCCCAGTAGAATCATCGCAAAGGCCCATGGTGGTCGTGGGCCGCAGTTCATCCGGCAAATCCCGATTGGGAACGCATCATGGACGAGATCATCAGGGCTGCCGTCGTCGGCTGCGGGATGTTCGCCGCCAAGCATCTCGCTTCGTACAAGAAGAACCCGCGCGTTGAGCTTGCTGCGGTGGCGGACGTGGACATCGCCCGGGCGGAAGCGGCAGCGGCCGAATACGAAGCGAAGGCCTACCCGAGTGTCGCCGATCTACTGGCCGGCGAGCAAATCGACGTCGCCAGCGTGACCGTCCCGGTGTGTCGCCACGCCGAGGTGGCCCAGGAGCTGCTGGAAGGCGGCGTGCACGTGCTGTGCGAAAAGCCGCTGACGGCGACGGGAAAGGAGGCGCGGCGGCTCGTGGAGCTGGCCGAGGAAAAAGGGCGAGTGCTTACCGTCGGATACGCATTCCGCTTCACCGACATGTTCGCCACGGCCAAGCGGTGGCTTGAGGCGGGGCGGATCGGCAGGATCATGATGGCCCGGCTGCACTTCGCTCACATACTGAACAAGGCCGGCCGGGGGTGGTACGGCGAGATAGACTGCGGCGGCGGGATCGTCCGCGAGAGCTCGACGCATTCGATCGATTTGTTCCGCTGGCTGGTGGGGGATGTCGCGGCGGTCTGCGGACAGGCCGGGACGTTCGGCGAGCAGATGACGGACGCCGAGGACAGCGCCGCGTACCTGCTGAGGTCGACAAACGGGGCTCTCGGCGTCATCGATGTCAGTTGGGCGACGCCGGTTTCACAAAACCGCGTGGAGATATACGGAGCGGACGGCTCGATTGTGGTGGACATCGATCAGCGTAAGGCTACCTGTCGCACGATCGACGGCGGGGAGGAGGTCTTCAGCGGCGAGCCGGCCATGGCGGCCGACAGAGTCTACTGCGAGATCGATTTGCTAATCGATGTCATCGCAGGCCAGGCCAAGCCGCTCGTAACGGCCGTCGACGGGGTGCGGGCAGTGGAAGTAGCCGAGGCCGTGATGAAATCGATCAAGACGAAACGCTGGGTGCAGCTGTAGCGACAGGCTTCAACGTCCCCACCAGCTCAAAAGGACAAGCGATCATGAAAAACCTCTTTGAAATTCGTCTGATGGCCTACAAGAAGCACCGCCAACGGGCGTGGGATCACATCCAGTCCCTGGGCGTCAGCCATATCGGCCTGATCACCACGGATGTTGACACGCCGGAGTCGATGTCGGCGATGCTGAAGCATCTTGACGACAGCGGCCTGAAAGTTGCCACCGTGCTGTCTCGGTGCGACCTGTGCGACCCGGGCGTTGCGGACAATATCCGCACCCACTTTGGGATCTGCCAGGAGCTGGGAGCCGGCGTTGTTTGCTATGCGCCGCCCGATACTTCCGCGCTGGAGCGGGAGGAGGTTTATGGCCGGCTGCGACAGGTCGGTGATGTCGCCGCCCAGATGGGTCTGACTGTTTCGCTGGAGACGCATCCGGAACTCGGCACCAACGGCGACATCGGACGCAAGACCATGCTGGGAGTCGACCATCCGAACGTCCGGTTCAACTTTGACCCGGCGAACCTCTACCATTTTAACGAAGACATCGATCCGCTCGACGAGCTGGTCAAGGTGGCCGAATTCGTCGCCTCGGTACACCTGAAGGACAACGACGGGACATACGAACGCTCGTCGCCCTCTCCGCCGCTGGGCCAGGGTGTAATTGATTTTCCGACCATCTTCGCGATGCTCGGCGAGCGTGGCTTCACCGGGCCGTACTCAATCGAGCTGGAAGGTATGGTTGACGTGGATGAGGCCGTCCGGCTCAAGCTGATCGCCGACTGCGTTTCGCACCTGCGTCAAATCGGCGTGTTCGAAGACCAGTAGCACTTGAGCGTAAGCAAGCAGACGGCAGCAAGGATGCGCGAGTTAACAGTCCACGGCGATCGATTCCCTTCGATGTCCGGATTATGAGGCTTAACAGGTGGCCTGATCTTCACCGACGTCTGAATACGGCATCTCAAACTTAACATGCTTTAATTCACGGGGAGAGGGTCATGACTGGCGGTCTCATGCATGCTCGATCCACTCCCGGTACCTCTCATAAAGGTTCCGGGCAGACGCATACATGCTATTGGGACTCATGAAGTGTGAGAACTCGAACGTGATGAGCTTTTCGACCTGTGCGGCCGCGGCCGTGGCGATCTTGAACCGCAGATTCGGCCAGGCGATGGGCAGATACCGGATGGGCATGCCTCGCTCGAATGTCTCGACATTGGACCAGCATCGCAGGTGATGCTTCCTCGCCAATTCAGAGTTGATCTGCATGTACTCGGCCAGTTCGCCGAACTCAACTTGACCGTCCTGAAACGCCGTGATGTCGACCAACCCGCCCAGGCGCGAGAAAACCATCTCCCACTGTTTTCGGTGCTCGTCTGGCGTGGTGGGCCGTTTGGATATCTTGGACCCTCGAATGTAGGGCGACATTAAGATGGGAAGGTCCTTGAGGTCTCGCAGGTGGCGGGCCAGCCGTTCATACAAACCCATCACGCCATCGTTGAAAGCGGTAATCTCGTGCGAGATATACCAACCGGCGAATGCATTTCGATCGCCATAGCGTTGATGTGCCTCTTCCGTGAAGGCCAGGTTGATCTCGACTTCTTTGTCCGGCTGGCCGCCGTGCCAGAACACCCCCGAGTCATAGGTCCCGAAAAACAGCTTCATCCCGCAACGCTCCGCGTTGTCCAGGAAGACGTCCACGAGGTCCAGGTAAGCAGGGCGCATCGGGAAGTACCGAGCCAGGCAGTGTGAATCGAACGTGCACCGGTCCTTGTAGCCGGCTCGAATGATGATGACAGTATCGATGCCGATCGCCTTCATCGCGTCGAAATCGGCCGCCCATTCGATAGGTCCCCAATTGGCAGAGGGAATGTCGTGTGATATCTCGTCGAGAAATGACGTGCCCCCAAGAAACTGGTCCATGTTGAGTGAGAGTCCTTTGGGGCATAATGGCCCCGGAAAGGACTCTGGAGATGAAGAAGTATCGACCGGAGCAGATTGTGGAGAAGTTACGGCAGGCGGACCGGGAGCTGGGCA
>DAOVQV010000231.1 GCA_030628445.1 Phycisphaerae bacterium
AAGCCCCGGCGGGGCGAAGGGGCAAAAACCGCAGCGACGGGACGCGACATTCATAAGGAGAAACCATGAAAACACTTCGACAAATTGGCTCGCTGGCGTTCGTGGCGGGGCTGTTTACCGCGGTATTTGCCGGGATACCATGGCACGTGATCGTCGCCGATGATCCGGTCGTGCCCTGGTGGCTGAGGATAGCGGTATTCTGCCTGTTGGGCGGGGTTCTTGTGGTTCTGCTGACACTGGCCGTCGAACAAAGGATGACCAAGCCGTCAGCGGAGGCGCCGCCGGAAGTTGAGTCCGACCAGACGGTGTTGCTGTTGAATTCCGCGGACATCCCCGGTCGAGCGACGCGAGAGGTTCTTGGTCTCGTTCAGGGCCACACGGTATTCGCAATCTGGTTGGGCAAGGACCTGTCCGCCATCATCAGACTAATACTCGGCGGCGAACTGACTGAGTACACCCAGATGATGGGAAAGGCCCGCACGACAGCCACTAATCGGATGATCGCCCAGGCCGCCGAGTTGGGAGCGGATGCGATAATCAACGTTCGCTATATGACTACAAGTGTCATTGGCAGTGCGGCTGAACTCTTGGCGTACGGCACGGCCGTGAAGCTGGGAGAATAGATCGCCTTGCGGGGTTGACATGTGCCCCGGCGAACGGGGATGCGGTTTCGCTACTCCGCCTCCTCGTAGCTGGTGGCGTTTATCTCGTGCTCGGTGTTTTGCTGCTTCGGCGGCGGCGTCACTTCAAACGACTTTCCGCAATACGAACAGAACTCAACGCACCAGCGGCCGTCAACGTAGCGGTAAATGTCGCCGTTTCGGGTCATCAGTTGCGCGCCGGTCCGGAAGCGGACAGTCAATTCCCACGGGTCGAGTTGCAATCCCCCGATGGTAAGCTCCGGTCCGATGTCGATCGACTCCAGGCGCGGGTTCATCTGAAGCGTCTTCTCGACATACTCCCTGACGTGGTGAATAGGCGTCCCTTGGACCCCCACAATCCTGCCCGGGCCGCGACGAAACCCCAACGCTACAAGCACCTCCACATCGACGTCGCCGACCACATCTTCCAGCACCCGGTCGTGCCGGTGCAGCGATTCGGTCCCGGGGCGATCGCCCCGGCGACCCGGGGCGTCCAGGTGCTGATTCGGGATGCGGCCCTCAGCTTGGGCGGGGTGAGAATCGGACAGGAAGCCCTTGTAGACGTAGACGCCCAGAGAGAAGGCCAACAGCAACCCCAACGCCAGATGGAAGGGCCATCTTCTAGGGTGCACTCTACGCCTCCTGTAAAGCCATGGGCCCTCAGGGACTTACCTGATTAACCTGTCGGTATGGGCCGCCCCGCCTGCCTCCAAAGGAAGTTTACGATTCATTCGCCCCGCGCGGCGGGCGTAAGACATAGAGCCCCTAACACCAATGAGGCGCAAGCCGCGTTGTGACGCCAATGAGATGGATACAAGGGTCAACGACGATGGAATACCTTAGTGGTATGTCGAGCAGTTTGCACGCCGTAGACGCTCATTGGCGTCGCAACCCGAAGGGACGTGCGTCTTTTGCCGCACCCCTACGTTGGTCGGGTTCGACGGTCCGCCAAGGGCCGTCGTCGCCCTCCCGCCTTGAGATGCGACAAAATACACTACGTCGCGGCTACGTCTCATTGATGTTAGGGGCTCTTAGAACGAAGTAAGCTCTGAATCCGCCGGACAACTTGCTATAATGCCCAGTCCGGATGCATTGCAGTGATCGATTCTATTGCGCCGGTACTCGCGCACGACACACAGCCGACAAGGAGCTTGCATGATTTACCGAACACTGGGGAAGACGGGGCTGAAGGTCTCGCAGCTCGGTTTCGGCGCCATGCGCCTCCCGATGGTCGGGGAGGGTGACGAGCGGCGGGTGAATCGCGAGCTTGCGATCCCGATGATCCACAAGGGCTTCGAAGGCGGGATCAATTACATCGACACAGCCGTCGGGTATTGCAACAGGGACGGCCAACGCGCCGTCGGAGACGCCCTCGACGGGTGGGCCGAGAAGATAATCGTCTCGACGAAAAACCCCTACTACGGCGAAGACGAGTCCCAGTGGTGGGCGAATCTCACCGACAGCCTCGAATTCCTGGGCGTTAAGTGCATCGACATCTACAATCACCACGGGATCCGCTATCAGAAGCGATACGTCGAAGCCGTCGAGCCGCGGGTGGGCAAGTGGATGCACAAGGCCCTCGAACAAGGCCTCATCAAGCACATCGGTTGCTCGTTCCACGACGACAACGACTCGCTGATCAAGATGGTGGACACCGGGTACGTCGAGTCGATCACGCTGCAATACAACATGCTGGATCGCCGGCTGGAGGAGGGTATCGCCTACGCGCACGACAAAGGCGTCGGCGTTGTGGTGATGGGCCCGGTCGCGGGCGGGAGGCTGGGTGTGAGCACGGAGGCGCTTAGCGGCGCCGTGGCGGGGGTCGACCACGTCCCCGAGTTGGCGCTGCGGTTCGTGCTGGCCAATCCGCACGTCTCGATCGCCCTTTCCGGAATGTCGCAAATGCGGCATGTCCAAGAGAATCTCGCCGTCGCCGGCGACGAGGTGTCCCTCACCGCCGCCGACAAGGCCGCCATCGACTCGCACCTGGATAAGCTCAAGGGCCTGGCCGATCTGTACTGCACGGGCTGCGGGTACTGCACCCCCTGCCCCGCCGAGGTCAGGATCTCCGCGATATTCGAGCTGTACAACTACGGGCGGGTATATGGACTGTGGGAACATGCGCGCAAGCGGTATGCCCGTCTGCTTCAGACCGCCCCCAAGCACGGGCGCGGCGCGGACGCCTGCACGGACTGCGGCGATTGCGAGGAAAAGTGCCCGCAGAACATCCCCATCCGCGAGCAGTTGCGCGAAGCACACAAGGCGCTGACGGGACAATATTCCAGACCCGACAGCCCAAAGCAGCAAGAGACGGCCTGCGAATCGTCGCGGTCGGATACGAAAGGTTAGTCAATGTTCTATAAGCCATACGGTAAGACGGGTAAGGAAATCTCGGCGATCAGCTTCGGCGGAATGCAGTTCGCCGAGCCCGAAGACATCGACTCCAACGCTAAGCTCGTGGTCTACGCCCACAGCAAAGGAATCAACTACTTCGACACGGCCCCCGGATACTGTAACGATAAGTCCGAGGACATCATCGGCGCAGCCGTCAAGCAACTCCCGCGCGACGAGATTTACATCGCCACGAAATCCAACAAGGTCAACGGCGATGAGCTGCGCGAGAACCTGGACAGATCCCTCAAGCGGCTCAACGTCGACAAGATCGACTTCTTTCACATCTGGTACATCCTGACGCTGGAGGTGTGGGAGAAGCGCAAGGCGGGCGGGGCCGTCGACGCGGCCATAAAGGCCCGCG
>DAOVQV010000291.1 GCA_030628445.1 Phycisphaerae bacterium
GGAGCTATCGTTTTGCGGACCTGCGACAACTGGTGGCCGGCTGCGACAGGCTGCGACAAACGGTGGCCGGCTGCGAGAACTGGTTGCCGGCTGCGACTTTCGGGGGGTCCCGGCGGATCGCGCTTGTCGGCGCGGCCGCCCTGCGGTAAACTATCGCGTTTCGCCGGGGTGGGCAGCGAGGGACGAAAGGAATAAGCAAATGAAGATAGCCGTTATCGGCGGCGACGGGACGGGCCCGGAAGTTGTGGCCGAGGGCGTAAAGGTCCTCGCGGCCGCGGCCGAGAAGGTCGGATTCGAATACGAGACCAAGGATTTCGACGTCAGCGGCGACAGATACCTGGCCGCCGGCGGCGATCCCGCCAAACCTTCAATTCCCATCATCAGCGATGAGGAAATCGACGAGCTGCGGAGCTTCGATGCGATCTACCTCGGCGCGGTGGGGCATCCGGACGTTGCGCCGGGGATTTTGGAGAAGGGCTTGCTGCTTCGGGCGCGGTTCGAGCTGGATCAGTACGTTAACCTCCGGCCGGTCAAGCTTTACCCCGGCGTCTGGACGCCGCTGGCCGATAAGGGCCCACAGGACATAAACTTCGTGGTCGTCCGCGAGAATACCGAGGGCCTGTACACCGGTATGGGCGGTATTCAGTACAAGGGCACGGCGAACGAGGTCGCCACGCAGATCATGTGCAACACTCGGGGCGGGGTCGAACGGGCCGTGCGATACGCGTTCGATCTGTGCAAGAGGCGGGCCGATAAGCACCGCCTGACACTGGTCGCCAAGACCAACGTGCTGACTTACGCACACGACCTGTGGTACCGGACGTTTATGGAAGTCGGCGAGCAGTACCCGGACATCGAGACCGACTACAACCACGTCGACGCCTGCTGCATGTGGTTCGTCAAGACCCCCGAGTACTACGACACGATTGTCGTGTGCAATATGTTCGGCGACATCATCACGGACTTGGGCGCTATGATTCAAGGCGGGATGGGCGTCGCCGCCGGCGGGAACATCAACCCCACCGGCGTCAGCATGTTCGAGCCGATCGGCGGGTCCGCCCCGAAATACACGGGCCAGAACGTGATAAACCCGATCGCGGCCATCGCGGCGGTGGCGATGCTGCTGCGGGAGACGGGGAACCACACCTCCGATGCGAAGCTCGTCGACGCCGGCGAGCGGGTCGAAGAGGCAATCATGTCCGTGACGCCGAAAATGAAAAGCCAATCGGCCGGGCGAATGGGCTTCAGCACAACCGAAGTCGGCGACCTGGTCGCACAAGCCGTCGCCCAGGCCAAATGAATCCGGGCAAATCAGCAGCGCATGAGGTAAGATGTAACTGACCGGGCGGAACACGGAGGCACTTGGGTAAGAGACGATGTCAGACGAGCAAGACAAGAAATCCAACGGCACCGATCGCGGCGGGAACGGGAAGGACCGGATCATCCGCGTGGAGCGCAACGAGGCCGGCCAGTTGGTCGTGTACATCCGCGGCCGCGACGAGCCCGTCGTCGACGCACAGATCGCGCGCAGCTTCCCGTGGTCCGTCCCGGATTCCTACATCTCCGTTCGCGACAAGGACGGAGCGGAGATCGCGCTGCTGGAGACGCTGGGCCAGCTCGATGATAAATCCCGCGCCGTCGTCCAGACCGAGCTTACCGAGAAGATCTTCAACCCCAAGATCAAACGCATCCTCGATTACAACAGCGAGTTCGGCGTCACCTCCGTCAAGGTCGAAACCGACCGCGGCGAGGTGATGTTCCAAATCCGCTCGCGCGACGATGTCCGCGTCCTGTCGCCCACCCGCGCGCTGTTCCGCGACGTCGACGGTAACACGTACGAACTGGCTGACCTCAACGCGCTGGACCCAGTAAGCCGTAAGCACGTCGAGAAGTATTTCTAGAGTTCCCCCATCCCCCCTTGATCGATTAGAATCACCCCGGCCGCGTGGTTTGCGCCTTCGCCGTCGGCGCACCACGACCCGGGCGTCGCCAGTGCGGAGATGAACGGCTTCCAGAACTCATCGCCATACCCGCCCGGATTGTCACTCGGATTGTCTTCATCGCCCGAACCTCCCGCGATTGCAGACCAAGCTGCGGAGGCGAGTATAGCTCACCTTGCGGACCGCTCAGTCCCTGAAGGCCACAGCACATTGCCCTCATTGCAACAGCGCTATACAGGAAAGAGGGCCCTCCTGGGCCTGTCCGGCGGATACACGGCTGCACGAATGGCGTTCTGCCCACCGGTCCAGGAACGGGGATAACTTACATACAAGCGGCAATATATCAGGGGCTGCTTATTGCCATCGCGGCAGCTTCTTTGGTATATTCCGCGTACCGGCTTACGGACAGGCTATTCACCCACGCTGCAGAGTGCAAGAGCACACATGGGATTGAACAGAATACTAGGTTTGTTTGGCGACGTTAGACCGATCAGGAACGGCAATAGAAACAAGCTGCTCGACGAAGACCGGCCTGCACACGAGTGGTATCGATTCATTCTGTCGTTCCCACCTCACCTAGTACGGGAATACACACATAGGTTCTCGCTGAATTCACGCACTCGTGTCTTGGATCCCTTTTGTGGCAGTAACGCCACTGGATATGTGGCAGAAAAATTAGGACGCAGGTGGTTATCTATTGACAAGGACTGTGAATATGTCAGAGCTTCGCGATTTCGTTGGGGCAATCCTCCTGAATTGACCGTTAGTGAAACACCGATTCAGAAAAAGCAAA
>DAOVQV010000075.1 GCA_030628445.1 Phycisphaerae bacterium
GGAACTGCGCATCCTTGTAGTAGGGGTAGTGCCCGCTTGTTCGGTACAGATCGAGCCTCCCTATGTGCGGTGTGCAGACGATCTTGAACCCTCGCCGGATCAGCTCATCCTGGAGCCACCCTTGCAGTTGGGCGCGGATGATGGTTCCGTTGGGCATCCATATCGGGAGGCCTGGGCCGACGCTTTCGCTCAGAAGAAACAGCCCCAACTGTTTGCCCAGCACGCGATGGTCGCGCCGCTTCGCCTCTTCGATCCGCTCCATGTGTTCGTTAAGAGACTTGGCGTCGAAAAAAGCGGTCCCGTAGATTCTCGTCAGCATCGCCTTGGACTGGTCGCCGCGCCAATATGCCCCGGCGACGGCGAGCAGTTTGAATACCTTGATGCGCCCGGTGTGGGGTAAGTGCGGCCCGCGGCACATGTCCAGAAAGTCGCCCTGGCGATACAGTGCGACGGTCGAGACGCCTTCGTCGCGGACGAGGTCGTCGATCATCTCGACCTTGTAGTCCTGGCCGATCTTGGCGAACTCGGCGCTGGCTTGGGCGGGCGGTACCTCGATCCGCTCAAGCGGGATCTTTTGGGAGATGATCTCCTGCATCTGCTTTTCGATTTTGGGTAAGTCCTCGGTCCCGAGCGGTTCGCCCAGGGCGAAGTCGTAGTAGAATCCGTACTGGAAATCGTCGGTCAGGGCCGGGCCGATGGTGTACTGGACGTCCTTCCCGTAAAGCTGTACCACCGCCTGCGCCAGGACGTGTGCGGCGGTGTGGCGCATAATCTCCAGCGCCCGCGGGTCGCTGTCGGTGACGATTTTGAGCTGGTGCGTCCCGGGCGGGACGGGGTTGTTCAGGTCGCACAGCTTCCCGTCCACCTCGGAGGCGACGGCCGCTTTGGCGAGGCGCGGCGAGATGTCCTGGGCGACCCTCGCCGAGGTGACGGGCTCGTCGTATTGCAGATCGCTGCCGTCGGGCAGCTTAACGGTAAGCTGCATAATCTAATCTCTCCGGCGTCGGTTCCGCGCCCGGGCGACAAAAAACAGCCGGTATGCAAAGGTCCTCAAGACCCACGACTCACACCCGCCGGAACCTGTCCGCCCAGGTGTCAGCACGCCGTAAAGCTCGTCGTGGTCTTCAGCATCTTTGATATACCGGCTGATACGGTTCTTGCTTCCCGCACATGCGGGAGGTTACCAGAATTACCTGGCAAGTCAATTCCTTTTCCATTGTTCATTCTATGTCGTCACGGGCCTGGCAGGGCGTGCGAGTCGCTGAAGAATCTCGGGTCACGCCCAGCGGATCATGGCCATGTCCAAGGCCTCCGGGAGGATTTCGTGCTGTGGGGTCACGCGGACGGTATACCCAGTCATCCCGCTTCGCCTGCACGGGACGTCGACTACGTATTTGATGTGATTGTTCTCGGCGCCGGACTGCTGCATTGGCAGCGCCTTGCCTTCATTAAGCTGCCCGTCGGCGTCCAGGGACCCGTAGAACAGTTCGACGGCGACGTCCTCGGGGCTTAGCTTCCCGAGATTGACGACGGCTTCAACGTGGATCGGTCTTCCCACCTGTGCGCCGCCGTCGGTGTCGACGTCGTCCGAGACGCTCTCGAGGCGGACGGCCGCGAAGTGCTTTCGCAGCTTCTGCTTCCACTTGCTTAGCTGCCTGGCCTGTTCCATGTTCGCCCCCACCATGTCGTCCCACCGCTTGGCGGCCGGGATGTAGAACATCTCCGCATATTGGCGGACCATGCGATTGGTGTTGTACACCGGGGCCAGGCGGCTCATAGTCGCCTTCATCTTGGCGATCCACCCGCGGGGTAAGTTGTCCGAGCCGCGGTCGTAAAACAACGGGACGATCTCCTTTTCCAGCAGGTTGTAGAGGGCCTGTCCTTCCACGATGTTCTGGTAGTCCAGGTCGTCGTACATCTCCCCCGAGCCGATGGCCCAGCCCACGTCCGGGTGGTATCCTTCAGCCCACCACCCGTCCAGGACGGATACATTCAACCCGCCGTTGGCGGCGACCTTCATCCCGCTTGTGCCCGACGCCTCCATCGGGCGAAGCGGCGTGTTCAGCCAGATGTCCACGCCCTGGACCAGATAGCGGGCGCTGTTCATGTCGTAGTCTTCCAGGAACAGAAGCGAGCGGCGGAACTGGTCCTTTCGGCACATGTGGACGATCTGGCGGATCAGCTCCTTACCCGGATTGTCCTTCGGGTGCGCCTTACCGGCGAAGATGATCTGAACCTTCCTGTCGGGCGCGCTCAGCAGCTTTGCGAGCCGGTCGGCGTCCCGCAGGATCAGGTTTGCCCGCTTGTACGTGGCGAACCGGCGGGCGAAGCCTATGGTAAGGGCTTCGGGGTCGAGCACCTCGCCGGCGGCATCGATCTCGGAGGCACTTGCACCGTGTTGGACGAGCTGTTGGCGGAGCCTTCTTCTGGAAAAGGCGACCAGCCGTTCCCGGCGGCGCTCGTGGGTTCGCCACAGCTCGGTGTCGGGTATGTTCTCGACGCCTTTCCAGACGGTGCTGTCGGCGGGCTTCTCGTGCCACCCCGGGCCCAGGTACCTGTCGTACAGCATCCCGATTTCGTCGCTGATCCAACTGGGCGTATGTATACCGTTGGTGATTCCGCCAATGGGTATCTCGTTGGTGGGCACGCCGGGCCAGACTGAAGCCCACAGCTTGCGGCTGACGGTGTTATGGAGCTTGCTGACGCTGTTGCGGCCCGCACTTAAGCGCATCGCCAAAACGGTCAGGCTCATCGGCTCGTCTTCATTCCCAGGCTCCTGCCTACCCAGCGCCATGAACTGATCTCGCGACAGGCCTAGCTGAGGCCAGTAATTTGAGAAGTACTTCTCGACCAACCACGTCTCAAATGCGTCGTTCCCAGCCGGGACCGGCGTGTGCGTCGTGAAGACGTTCGATCCCGCCACCGCCTCTCGCGCTTCATCGAACGTGGCGTCCTGCTCTGTCATGAGCATTCGTATTCGTTCCAGCCCCAAAAAGGCCGAGTGCCCCTCATTGATGTGATAGGCCTTGGGCGATATCCCCAGCGCCTTGAGCATGCGTACCCCGCCGATACCGAGGATAATCTCCTGGCGAATCCTTGTTTCCTGATCGCCCCCGTAAAGCTGGGCAGTAATCTGGCGGTCGGCCGGAGAGTTCTGCGGTACGTTTGCATCGAGGGTATAAAGACTGATCCGCCCGACCTGGATTCTCCAGACCTGCGCCTTTGTCTTGTGGTCGGCCATGTCCACTTCGATCATCAGCGGCGCGCCATGGGGAGTATGGACGGGCTGGACGGGCAGATTGTGGAAGTCGTTCCTGGGAAACAGCTCCAACTGCCACCCGTCCGCGTTAAGCCTCTGCCGGAAGTATCCCTGCTGATACAGCAGGCCCACACCGACCAGGGGGATATCCAGCTCCGAAGCGCTCTTCAGGTGGTCCCCGGCCAGGACACCCAGCCCGCCCGAATAAATCGGGAGGCACTCGGTGATGCCGAACTCGGCGCAGAAATACGCCATCTGGGGCCCGGACTCGGCCCCGTAGGTCTTTGTCCACCATCCGCCGTGTTCGAGGTAGTTGTGCAGGTCCCCGCGGACGCGGGCCAAATGGGCCAGGAAGCTCTCGTCGTCGGCCATCTGCCCAAGCCGCTCCTGCTCGACCAGCCCCAGCAAGGCCACCGGATTGTGGTAGCACAGTTCCCACTTCTCGGGCGCCAGCCTGCGGAACAGCTGCCTGGCGTCATCGTTCCAGGACCAGCGAAGGTTGTAGGCGATCTCGTGAAGTGCGGACAGCTCCTCCGGTAGGGAGGGGCTTATAGTAAATGTCCTCAGCGGTCGCATAAAGCTCCTGTCCGTTATTGGGCCCGGTTCTTACCGCCGGGCGCAAAACTCAACCGCGTCCGGGCGACCCGGCGCGCACAGTCCTATCCTATAGGAGTTTAATCGGCAAATGCATCGCCGATAATTACATCAATGCGGACAGGTTACCGTCACTTGCCAAGCAGCTTGGCGAACGTACCTCTAATGGTACGCTCAAACCGTGCCGCCAGACCAATCATTTCGCCGTCTAAGTGGTCTATGACGGGTGGGGCCTCAATCGCTCAGGCCCCCGGTGTCCGGGGGGGGCGCAAGGGCCCTGTCAGGCTGCGGGCCTATTGCTTACTTCCCGCCCCGTCAACAGGACCGCGGAAACTGCCCCGCCCGACAGACCTTTCGAGCCGCCCGGGGCGTAGAATGTTAGTGAGGCGCCCGCTTCGTCTTGCCGATGGTAGGTTTGGTGGGGCCCATCCGGTATGGGTCGTGCTCGGTCAGGGCCGCCGGGGCGGTGACCTTCCCGGGCGTGACGACTGTGAGCCACTTGGGAGGTGAGTAGCTTATGACAGCAGGAAAGAGACGCAGGGCCTCTTGTCGGCGGGGCGGGCGCATTCGAAGCAGGCCCAGGCCCAGGCGCAGCTCAGCCCCGAAACGCTTGAAATGGCGCGAGAAGCTGATAAGCTCTAAACTGTACGGGCCCAGCTTGCATCTTCATACACCCGGCGCGGATGAACAGTCGGCTCGGCGGTAACACCCACGCCCGTAACCAAAGGATTGTGACGGTTATGGCACAATCGGCGAAAAAGGCGGCCTGGTGTGCAGTGGCGGTTGTGCTGCTGTCGTCCCCGCTGCTTGGACAGTCCGGGACCGTCCAGCGGGGAAGAGCCCATGACGCCAACCCGCGCGTCGGCAGCGGGGGGTACAATAGGGCGAGGGGTTCCTCTCGCCGGTTCGACAGCCAACTGTATGTTACCGGACAGGTCTCGGGGCTGCGTGCCTTTCGAGGTAGCATCGGGTATTACGCCGCCAACCAGCTAAACCTTGACTTACCCTCGGGCACGTTGAGCGGCTTCAGGCGGCAGTCTGTGGGGCTGGCGGACATAGTGGTTTCCGACAGCTACCGGCCGGTGCCTTACTATGACCAGGCCACGACCGCCTGGCGAGCAGCGGGCATCGTCGCCGGGCGCGGCAGGCCCGGACTGAGCCTCAGCGGGATTGTCCCGTCGGTCCCTGCTTCCGGGCAGCTCTATGTCGATGCGCGCCCAGCGTATCAGCCCATCGCGCCAAGTTCGAGCGGGCAGGTGCTAGCAACAGCGCGGGCCATTCCGCGTGTTGTCCAAGTCGATGGGCCCCGTTCGGATGTCGCTGATTATCTCAAGGCGTTGCAGCTCGGGGCGACGGCGCGACCGGGCGGTGAGACGCTATTCGGCGTCTTAAGACCGAAGGAGCAGTCTCAACTGGTCCAGGAGCTGTCCGAAGCTGCGATTGCTGGCGAAGCGATTGAGGCTGGCGTAGACGCCCAAGTCGTCGCTGAGGTCGACAGATCGGTACGCGCCGAGGCCGCACGCCCCCACGAGCCGGCCCAGGCGGAACCGGAACCGCAGGGCGAGCCGACACCGCCGGTACCGGGCCCGGACGGGGAGACCGAGCCTCCACAGCCGTCGGGTTTCCGGGCGGACCAGGACGTTTTTGTGGACCTTCTTCGCGGGCTTCAGGAGCAGCGCCGCTTGGAGAGCGACCCTGCGGGGGGGCGCCACGAGCAGGGCGAAGCTGTGCGGCGCTCCTCCGGTGATCCTACGTTCCGGGCGACCGGAAGGCGCGCAGCGGCGAGACGTGCGGGTGGACAAGCCCCGGCGGGCGCCGCCGGGGGGGCACGACAGCGGCCTGCGGTGGGCTTGTCATCTTCGGGGGGCGTGGTTTTGCATTCCCTCGCCGGGCGGCACAAGGACATGTTCAACATCGCAATGTCGAAGGCCGAGTCGAAGCTTAAGGCCGGCGAATACTACCGTGCCGCCGGCGGGTATGAGCTTGCCGTTACCTTCAATCCTAAGAACCCGCTTGCGCGTCTGGGGCTGGGACTGGCGTTGTTGGGGGCCGGCGAGCCGCTGGCGGCGGGGCTGTCGATCCGGCGGGCTGTTGAGTTGTTCCCCTCGGTGATGGAGGCGTCCGTGGACATTGCGGCGATGATGGACATGGAGGTATTCCGCCGCCGGGTTGTGGGTTTGGAGAAGCGGATCGCCCGACAGGGCCAGAAGCCCGATTCGCGGTTGGTCTTTGCGGCGGCGTTCGTGCACCACAACACAGGCGGCGACCGGAAGGCTCGCGCCTATGCCCGGAAGCTCAGCGCAATGGCGGGTGAGGATCAACTGCTGCGCTCGTATGCCCAGTTTGTGCTGACCGGGCGGCGCCCGACGGACCACCCGGATACGGCTCCCGCAACTCCTTAACCCAACGCCGCGACCGCGCGGGAAGCTCAGTCATCCGGTACCCGCCCCGACGCTCGCCATCTTGTTGAACTTCTCCAGTGTCTTGCGCAATTGGTTGATCGCCCAGGCGATATATGCCTCGCTGTGTGCGGGCTTGCCCCGTTGTTCTCCCATCAGCCCGTCGTGGATGTGGCCGAGGAATGCTTCGATTTCATCATCCGCAAGTGGTGTTGCGTCTTGCGCCCATCGCAGCAGGTCCTCGAACAGCTTGCGGTGCTTACCGCTGGAGGTATATTGGCTGGGCGTAAGGAAGCTTCCCGGGCGCAGGGAAAGTTGCAGCCCCTTCAGCGCCATTATGACAGGCTCGTAGTTAAGATCATCCGAGAGGCGGACGAACCGGAACTGCTGGACGTATCGCCCGCCTTCTGTCGGCGTGCGGGTGGAAGGGTAGTACTCGTGCGACTCGGCGCTGTACCGCTTGCGTATTTCCGAAAACATCATGCTGGGCGGATCGCCCCTGGTGACGATTTCGTCGCTCATAAGCCTGTTGATGCGCAGGCGCTTGTCCTTTCCGCGGACCGGGTCGCCGGCGATGGCGAATAGACACTTCATGGCCGACAGGGGCAGGAGCCTGTCCTGCATCGGTCGGTGCTGGCTGCGAAGCTGAAGCGAAATGTGCACGCTGTGCGGCCCGACGGAGTAGAAGCGCTTCGCCTGGGTGATGAGCTGGCTGAGCAGCCAGGGGTCGGAGGTTAAAGGCTTGGACAGGTCCGCTTCGATAGAAATCTTCCCCCTCGCCACCTCGAAGAATCCCCGCCGCCGGCTCTGCGAGGCCCTATCATGGTGGTCGTCAAGGTGCCCCC
>DAOVQV010000371.1 GCA_030628445.1 Phycisphaerae bacterium
ATGCCAATCCCGAGAAGCGGATCGGCGAGATCAGCATCAACGCCGTCCATCCGGACCACCAGGGGCATGGAATCGGGTCTGTGATGTACAAGCATGTCTTTGAGCAAATGCGGACGCGCGGCATGCGGATTGTCAAGGTTTTCACCGGGGCCGATCCTGCCCACGCACCGGCACGCAGGGCGTACGAGAAGGCCGGGTTTTCGGTGAGCCTCCCGAGCGTCGAATACTACCGCAAGCTATGAGTAACCCAACCGGGTTGCGTGGTTGGTCAATACTGCTGTAAAGAAAGGAAGATGAGCATGTCCAAGATTACCGTAACCGGCGCGACCGGGCGCGTGGGCGCAAACGTCGTCAAACGACTCACCGAGACCGGACACGAAGTGATCGCCTGCATGCTGAGCGGCGATCCGCAGGAGTCCAAGTTAGACGGCCTGGCATGCCGGAAGCAGCATTTCGATATCCTCGATACCGACGCTGTCGCCAAGGCAATTCACGGCGCCGACGCGGTGGTGCACACCGCGGCCGTGATGGAAGGCATGGCCAGTAAGATGCCTCCGTCAAAGTTCTTCGACATCAACGTCAAGGGCGCATTCAACGTCCTGGAAGGCGTGCGGAACAGCGGTATCTCGACGCGCCTGGTTTGCTTTTCAAGCACAGCCGCCTATGACGTGATTACCGTTGGGCGCGAGCCGGTTAAAGAGGACCATGTCCGCAAGCCCTTGAGCCTGTACGGGATGAACAAGATCCTGATCGAGGAGGCGGTTCATCAGTACGCGTGGCAATATGACATTGCCTACACGCTCATCCGGCCCAATTACGTTGTGGCCGGGCCTGAGGTGCTCGACATATTTCGATGTGGTGTCGTGCTGGCGATGTTGAAGCAATACTCAGACGAGAAAAAGTGCCAGCTGCACGCACCGGACGATCCGACGGGCTGGCTCGCCGCCAAGCCGAAGCTCAAGGCCAATAAGGATGTCCTGTGCGTCCCGAGGTGTCCAGGCGGGACCAGCTGGCGATGGCACATGACGGACATACGGGACGTGGTGTCTTTGGTGGAGGCGTGTCTGGCCGATGACCGCGCCGCCGGGCACACGTTCAACGTCGCCGCCAAGGATGCATGTAATTGGGACCGGGTTGTCCCATACATCGCCGAGCGGACCGACCGAGAAGTTATCGATGTCGAGATACCGAATCTGTGGCAGTTCAGCTTCGATCAGACGGCCGCCAAGGAGGTACTGGGCTTCGAGCCCGCCTACGATCACAAACAAATCGTCGATACCGCCGTGGCCATGAAGCGCGGCGAGGATGTCGGCATCATACCCGGCTCGATCGCGCCGCTGGCGTTCGAGCCCGGCAAGTAGGCGCCGTTAGATACGCTTAATCTACAATCGGGGCCGGTCCAGTGACTTGGGCCGGCCCCGACTTAAATACACGTTCGTTAAGCGAAGAACCAATCCGCTCTAACAGTTCCGCTGGCGTCTCAGCGGCGTTCACACTCCGTAGCCGCGCTTGTCCTTTGGCTTCGCTCAGAATCTGCGACGGCGAAGGAGGCCCAGCCCGCCCAGGGCCAGCAGTGCAAGCGTTGTCGGCTCGGGCACAGGCGGGGGGTCCCCGACCATGTTCCAGTTTGCGGCCAGTGCGGTCAGGTCCACGATGTCGACCACACCGTTCCCGTCGAAGTCGCCCGAGGTCCACCAGGGCGGGCCGGGGGCAAGCCAATTGGCAGCCAGAGCTGTCAGGTCCACG
>DAOVQV010000042.1 GCA_030628445.1 Phycisphaerae bacterium
CCCCGCGGCGGAGGTCGTCTTGCTCGAACGGGGTGGTGAGGATTTCGCTGCTCGCCTGGCCCGCTTTATTGTCGTGAGGGACGGAGTGGGTTACGAGGACCTTGTTGGGGCACAGGACCGCCAACGGCGCCGACAGCAGGAAATCGTTGATCGCCTCAGCGGCGTCGGGTGCGTCGTGGGCGAACGCAAAGGCGAGGCCTTGTGAGAACGCTTTGCAGTAGCTCTTCCCGTCCTTGAGGACCTCGTTTCCCGTCGCCTGGGCGATGTCGTGGTTCCCCAGCAGGAAGATGACCTGCTCGGGATGGGCAATCTTCAGCCGCGCCGCACGCAGAAGCAGCTCGCAGCTGCGGTCGTGGCCGGTCTTCGGATCCGCCGGTCCGTGGATGATCTCCTGAAGCACCAGGTAGCGGTCGCCGTGTTGGGAGAGCTTGGCGTATTCAATGATCTTCGCCAGGTTTGTCCGGTTTCCGTGGATGTCGCCGGAAACCACGAGCTGGCGGTCCGCTGCGAGTCTCACGAGGTTGCCGTCTCTTTGCGGTCTGTGGCGGTTCAGTTCGGCGGCTTGGCGAAATATATCCGCGACGGTGCTTGGCATGGGGCGTCCTACGCGTGTTTCAACTCAATAAAGCTTGGGCAGATGCAATCGGTCGGGCTTTGGGTTTTCAGGTTTCAGTTTTCCGTTTCCCCTTTTTGCTTTTAGGGGGGCTGCTATCGGTGTCCTTACCCCGCTGGAGCGTGTGGGCGATCAGCTTCAGACGCGAGATCACCTCACTCATGGAGGGGGGTCTGCGCGATGGGGCCTGCTCGATGCAGTCATGGATCAGCTTGCTGAGGGGCGGGGGTATCTTGGGGTTGATCTTCTCGGCTGGGACGGCGACCAGATCGTCCTTGAACGTGACGGAATTTTCCCTGGGCAGGACGGTTGGAATCGGCTGGCCCGTCAGCGTCCAGTACATTGCGGCGCCTAGGTTGAATATGTCGGTCCTTCCGTCGAGCGGGCGGCAGTGGACTTGCTCCGGGGAGATGAAATCCGGCGTCCCCTGGATTCGCTGCTTGATCGTCCCCAGCCGGCAGCTTTGGCCCAGGTCGATTATCTTGACGGTCCCGTTCTGTGAAACAAGGATGTTATTGGGCTTGATATCGCCGTGGACGAAGCCCTTGGAGTTTATGTACTCGGCTGCCTGCGCCACCAGCAGGAAAATCCGCAGGACTTCCCCGATCGACCCGGGCCGGCGCATCGCCACGGTCTGCCCGTCACACAGCTCCATGAGCAAATGGATTTCGCGGATGCTCAGCCAGCGCTTTATTCGCCGGATCTCGCAGATGTGCCGGATCACCTCATGGTCGAGCTGGTGGCCGATCTCGTACTCGTTCTCCACCTGCTCCATGAAGCGATAGTCCGCCGGTTCGCGCTTCACCACGCGTTTAAGCGCGAATGTCTCGCCCTTCTGGCGGTCGCGCACTTGCCAAATTGTGCTGCGGGCGCCGCTGCCGAGGAACTGAATCACCTCGAAACCGGGGACCGCTAAGGTGGCTGCGGTACTCATTTTATACTTTGGGATGATGTATGGATGAAGCTATCTAACTTCATCAATTCTACCCGCTGGCGCCGGGATAGTTAAGTTAAAAATACATTTGCGCCGGCCTGCATTTACCATCGGCTAGGCGGGCCGTGATGTCTTAGGGACTGTTGGGTTCCATTGTCCGACACGCTGGGGGCCGTCACCTTTGCTTATGTCCTTGTAAGTGCTTATAATCCGCTCGACTAATCGGCGGGGTCTATGCGTGGTAAGGAACATTCGAAAAGCAGCTCTTTTTGTGGCGAAGATAACGATCGCGGCCCTGCTGCTGATCTGGGTGCTAGCCCGCGTCCACTGGGAAGATTACGTCGTAGATAAGGACACCAACAAATCATACGCCGTGCTCGCCTCACAGACCGACCCGACGGGGCGGCGCCTCTTCCGCGTCGCAAGCGGGATTCTCTGGTGGTCCGAAGAGCAACTCCGCCCGGCGGGCGATTTCGCCGCCGAGGAGGGGCTGACGGTCAGACCCGGATTCGCCCGCACGATAAAGAGCGTCAAGCTCCCGTTGCTGATTGTCGCGACGGGAGGATTTGTCTGCTCGGTCCTGACCGTATCCATGCGCTGGTGGTTCCTGCTGCGCATCCAGGGTATCCATATCAGGCGGTGGGAGGCGGTGCGGCTGACATTTCTGGGTTATTTTTTCAGCCTGGTCGTCCCGGGGACGGTCGGGGGCGACGTTGTCAAGGCGTACTACGCCGCGCGGCACACTCACAAAAAGGCGGCCGCCCTGGTGAGCATATTCGTCGATCGCGTCTTGGGGCTTACGGAGCTGGCGGGATTGGCGACGGTGATGGTCGGCTTCGTCCTGCTCAGCGGGCTGGCGAGCTTTCAGCAGATGCGCGTGGCGGTCTACGCGGTATGCATCATCCTCGTCGTTGTCGCCGCGATGCTGACGTTTCTGTTCAGCAGGCGCTTTCGCCGCATGCTGGGGCTGCAGAGGTTCTACAAGCGACTGTCGATTGCCCATCACTTCGAGGCCGCCGGCGAGGCCGCTACGCTCTATCGCAACAGGCTCGGCGCGCTGGGCAAGGCGATCGCCCTGACGTTCGGGGCACACATCGTCTGGGTAAGCGCGATAGGGATGGTCGGGAAGAGCCTGTCGCTGCCGATCGAGTTCTATCGTTATTTTGTCTACGTACCTATCATCTACATTATCGGGGCCGTCCCGCTGAGTCCCGGCGGGTTGGGGGTCATAGAGTCTCTGTACGTGAAGTTTTTCGCCGTCGGCGCCATTGGGGCTTCCCAGATTCTCCCCCTGGCGCTCTTGGCGAGAGGGATTCCGATGTTTTGGACGCTTCCGGGGCTTGTCGTCGCCATCACCGGCTCGAAGCTGCCCCCCGCCGCAGTCATGGAGGCGGAATTGGGCCTGGCGGAGGAGGTTTCCGATCCTGGCAGCCCGGATAAGACCGCCGACGTTGACGGTGGGCGGTAGGGGCGCCTCTGGTCGCTCGCGCAAGGGCGACCTTCCCGACAGGTCCCCAACCCTTGCTTAAGTTGGGCCTGGGGATGTCCGAAAACAATCCCGGAAGCGGACCATTCTGCGTGGGTAAAGTTTAGGACGACAGCAGTTATGGCGTTGTTGAAGAATCTCTACGAGGACCAGATCACCGACGTGTTGGCCCCGGCGGCTATTGCGCGCGCGAGGGCTGTGATTACCGTTCGCAACGATGGACGCTGGATCAATCTGCCCAGCAAGGTCCTCGCCGCGGATGACGATCACGTCTGGGTGGAGGCGCCCTCCGGCGACGGAGCCGCCGCTGAACACCAGTTCTCATCAAGACAGATGTTCGCCGTCAGCTTCAAGCTTAAGCATCACAAGTACCTGTTCACGTCGAAACTCGAGCAGGCACAGCAGATCGAGCTTGAGGACGGTGAGGTGTGCTCAGCACTTCAGATTGTTCTCCCGGAGCGAATGCAGCGGCTGTCGAGGCGGACGTTCGAGCGTGTGGGCATCCCCGCCAACCGGATAGTTCGCGCCTCGTTCTGGCCCGGAGGCTGCGACGCCGAGCCCACGGGTGGCGAAGAGGGCGGGCCGGTGTTTCTGGGGGCGGTCACCGACATCTCCGCGGGGGGCTTCAGCGTCCGCACCGACAAGGACGTTCAGCATATACTTGAGGTCGGGTTTATCGTAGGCGCGCGCCTGGTGTTCGGCGTAGACGGAGAAACCGTCTACGCGGATGCTCAGTGCCGCCACGTGACGCTCGAGGATGAGTCGGTCCAGCTTGGTTTTCAATTCCTGGGGCTGGGCCACACCGCAGCCGGTCGCGAGGCCCTGCGGACCATCGGCAGGAAGGTTAGCGAGTATCAGCACCAGGCTCGCGTGGCTGAGATGCACTATTGACCCGGTTGTCCTGTCCCTCCCACCCGGCGCCCCGGATACCCCTTGAACAAACCGCTCACCTGGGGTACGTTCTGTCCCGTGGGCAGCGACAGCGGCGAACTGTCATATTGCGTCTGGGCGACCGCCTGGGGCCCGATGGGCGCCGTGTGCGGCCCGGAGGGGCTGAGGCGGATCGTTTTACCGCACTATCGCTTCAAGGACCTCGGCGAGCTTCTCAGCTTCGAGCACCCCGAAGCGACGA
This sequence comes from Phycisphaerae bacterium, assembly GCA_030628445.1. GTDB lineage: Bacteria > Planctomycetota > Phycisphaerae > SM23-33 > SM23-33 > DAOVQV01. Next base: position 4,166 of record DAOVQV010000042.1, read on the forward strand.
AAGACGAGGGCCCGTTCGCGCAGCTGATCGATCTGACGCGGGGGTATTTCAACGCCCGGCGCGTCAGCTTCGACCAGATCCCCTGCGAACTGCCCGACGAGGACAGCTTTACCGGGAAGGTTCATCGCGCTGCTCGGGCGATCCCTTACGGGCGGACGCGGAGCTACTCGGCCCTGGCGGCGATGATCGCCCGTCCGGACGCCGCCCGCGCCGTAGCCACCGCCATGAGCAAGAACCCGCTGCCGTTGGTCGTCCCGTGCCACCGCGTCATCTACGCCGACGGGCGGCCCGGAGGGTTCTCCGCGCCCGGCGGGATCGAGCAGAAAAAGCGCCTCCTGGCGATGGAGGCGAAAGCACCCGCCGGTTCACAGTGACTGCTACGTGCTTGGGATCTTTCGCATCACGAACGCAAGTGTCTGTCCGACGTGCTGGTCCCAGTACGCCCACCCGTGTTCGCCGGGATGCTCGGCGTATTCGTGCTCGATTCCCAACTGATCGAGGTGGGCGTGGAATGCTCGATTGGGCTCGATGAGGAAGTCGTCCGTCCCGCAGTCCATGCGGATCGCCGGGCGGCGGGGCGATGACGCGATCTTGCGGGCAAGTTCGAAACAATCGTACCGGGCCGGATCCAGCGCTTGCGCCAGGGCGTTGATGTCCGGCCGATCCGCCAAGGGCTCGTGTGTGAAACTGACGGCGCCCGAGTGCGAGCAGGCGACGCAGAAACTCTCCGGGTGCCGCATCGCCAGCATCAACGCCCCGTACCCGCCCATGCTCTGGCCTGCAATCGCGCGGGTGGTGCGGTCGGCGATCGTCGGGAACGTCCGATCGACGAAGCCCACCACGTCCTTGACGATGTGATCCTCGTACGCCGCCCCGCCGGGGTCCGGGTGGTTGACGTAGAAGCTGCGGTTACCGTCGGGCATGACGACGATCAGCGGGAGGGGCTCGACGTATCGCTCGATGCTCGTGCGGCGGTGCCATATCGTATGATCGTCGCTGAGCCCGTGCAGCAGGTACAGAACCGGATACGGTCCGGGCCCGTCGGGTAAGATGACGCACATCGACGACTGCTTTCCGATCGAGATGCTCTTGAAATGAATCTCGCACAAGGCCATATCGACGCCCTTTCTATCGTTGCGGTACGGGCTTGTCATTTTCGCGCCTCGGCGCGCCAAGTCAACCTTCCCTCTCGGGTCTGGATCGCTCGTTGCGACCGGCGGGGATGTTTGGGGCGGGCGGTGCGTTGCTCGGCCCCGGGATGTCTGCTATGCTGTCGGACTTGACCGAGGTGATTTCGATGGCTCAGACCCTCACATACAAGATCCTCAAGCAGCACCTGATCGAAGGCGACCTTACGGCCGGGACCGAGATCGCCATCCGAATCGACCAGACCCTGACGCAGGACGCCACGGGCACGACGGCGTTCGGCCTGCTGGAGGCGATGGAGGTCCCCCGGGTCAAGACACAGCTTTCAGTCAGCTACGTCGATCACAACACCGCCCAGTTCGGCCCGGAGAACCATAACGACCACCTGTACCTTCAGTCTATCGCGGCGAAGGTGGGGGCGTACTTCTCCCGGCCCGGAAACGGGATCTGCCATCAGGTCCACCTGGAGCGTTTCGCCGCGCCGGGTAAGACGCTGCTGGGATCGGACTCCCACACGCCGACGGCGGGGGCGGCGGGGATGATCGCCATAGGTGCGGGCGGGCTGGACGTCGCCGTCGCCATGGGCGGCGGGGCGTTCTACCTGAACTGTCCGCGCGTAATCGGCGTTGAGCTTCGCGGGAAGCTGGCGCCGTGGGTGGCGGCGAAGGACATCATCCTGCGTGTCCTGAGCATCTTGACCACTCGGGGGAACGTCGCCTGCGTGGTGGAGTATTTCGGCGACGGCGTCGCGACGCTCCCTGTCCCGGCGAGGGGAACGTGTACGAACATGGGCGCCGAGCTGGGCGTCACGACGAGCATATTCCCGGCCGATAAGGTCATCGCCCAGTTCCTCCAGGCCCAGGGCAGAGACGATCAGTTCGCGCCGCTGGCGGCCGACGAGGCCGCGACCTACGATCGGATCACCAAGCCGCTACACGTCGAGCGCAACGCCGCGACGATAGAGAACATCAAGCGATACTGCACCGACGTCGAGATCGGACGGGCGGGCCGCCACGGGGTGGCGCAAGTGAGCTTCGGTAACATCGTCATCGACCTTGGCGAGCTGGAGCCGCTGGCGGCGGCCCCGTCCAGCCCGGACAACATCGTCCGCGTCGCGGATATCGCCGGGACGAAGGTCCGCCAGGTCATCATCGGTTCGTGCACGAATTCCAGCTACCAGGACCTGATGGGGTGTGCGTCGGTCCTGGCCGGGCGGCGCGTGCATCCGGACGTGGAGCTGGGCGTGGCGCCGGGAAGCAGGCAGGTCTTGAAGATGATCGCGGAGAACGGCGCGCTGGCGAAGATCGTCGGCCCCGGCGCGCGGATCTTGGAATCCGCCTGCGGGCCCTGCATCGGGGTGGGATTCTCCCCGGCCGACGGGACGGTAAGCGTGCGGACGTTCAACCGGAACTTCGCCGGCCGCTCGGGCACCGGCGGCGATCAGGTATACCTGGTCTCGCCCGCCACGGCCGTCGCCACCGCCCTTACGGGCGAGATTACCGATCCGCGCGAGCTGGCCGAGCGGGAAGATATCCATTACCTCCCGATCGACTTACCAAAGAACTTTCCCAGAGGCGACGAGATGATCGTCCCGCCTCCACCGCCCGATCGCGCCGACCGGATCGAGGTGTTTCGCGGGACCACCATCATCAAGCCCCCGTCGGGCGAGAAGCTCCCCGCCAAGGTCACGGGCCGTGTGCTTATCAAGGTGGGCGACAAGATTACCACCGACCATATCACCCCGGCCGGGGCGCTGTTGAAGCTCCGCTCCAACGTGCCCCAGTACGCAAGGTACGTCTTTAGCCGCTTCAACGATCCCGACGAACCGACCTTCGCCCAGCGGGCCCTGGCCGCCAAAGAGGGCGGCGACGCCGGTATCATCGTGGCCGGGGACAGCTACGGGCAGGGCAGCTCGCGCGAGCACGCGGCCCTGTGCCCGATGTATCTTGGCGTCCGCGTCGTTATCGCAAAGGGGATCGAGCGGATTCATCAGGCGAATTTGGTCAACTTCGCGATCCTGCCTCTGACGTTCGCCGACCCGGGCGATTACGAGCAGATCGAAGCGGGCGATGAGCTGTCGATCGACGATACGGCGACGGCGATCGAGGCCGTCACACTGGCGGTCAAGAACGTCACCAAGGGCTTCGAGTTTCGCTGCGACGTGGGCCTTTCGGCGAGGCAGAGGCGGATTCTGGCGGCCGGCGGGTTGCTCAATTACACCCGGTCCCAGGCGAATGGGGGATGAGCAAATGGGCGGGTCGGATCATCCGGTTGTTTGCGTCTTTGGTTCAGGCGACCTGGAGGTGGGCGGCGAGGCGTATGAAACCGCCCGCGCCGTGGGCGCTGCCCTTGCCCAACTGGGATACGTGGTCGCCAACGGCGGTTACGGCGGGACGATGGCCGCCTCGGCCCGTGGCGCGAAGGACGCCGGCGGCACGACCATCGGCGTGACGTGCGAGATTTGGGACGCACCGGCCAACGAGTACATTGACCGCCGCATCGCCACGTCGTCGCTGGCGCAGCGGCTGGATACGCTTGTTTCGCTGGGGGCGGGTGGATACGTGGTCCTCCCGGGCGCAACCGGGACGCTTCAGGAGCTGGCGACCGTCTGGGAGAGGATGGGCAAAGGCGCAATACCCCGCAGAACGGTGGTGTGCGTCGGGGGGTTCTGGGAGCCCCTGCTGTGCCTGATGGAGTCGGTGAAACCGGGCTGTGCCGCGGTTATCCGGACCATAACCGGCCCCGAGCAGCTGGCAGATTGTTTCCCCGCGGCCGGTAAGTTTGGTTGAACTTCCCAAGCATACATGCGTAAATAGTAGGGTTGGATCGGTCGTTGATTCCCCGGAGGTGCTGCGATTAGATCTCATTGGGTCAGATTGGGTTTGGTGGTCCTGGGCTTAGGCTGGACGGCGGGGGTGTGCCTCTCGCAGAATGAACCATCGCCGCAGTCGGCCCCCGCCGCCGATCAGCAGGGCGGGGTTTCGGGGAGTCGCCGCTCCATAAGCGCCGAAGAGTTCGGCCGAATGCTCCTGGACCGCCCGCCCGTTCCGGTGACGGAACCGCAAACCCGCGTGGCGACCGCAAAGCCGCGCCGAAACTTACCGACCGACGGGACCATGGTCGTCGATTCCCGAGCCCGCCTGGTCCCCGAGCCGGCCACGGGCTGGTTCGTGCTGCGATTCTTACCTTCTGAAGGCACGTCGCCGCCCGTCCCGCGGCGCGTTCTGCAAGGCGAACTGCTGGAGCAGATGGAGGCCGTCATCGCCAAGGACCCGGACGCGATCTTTTGGATCTCCGGTGAGACCACGGTGTACACGCAGCGGTGCTTTCTCTTACCGCGAAAGGCGACGGTCGTCGATTCCGGGGTGGTCCTGGCGACCAAGGGCGCCGAGCAACCGCACAGTCCCCAATCGCCCGCCGACCGGCTGCAAACCGACACCGCCTCGTCGGAAGACATATTCAAGGAGCTGATGGCGGATGATCCCGGCCGCCCTCTTACGGGTGGGTCCGTTCGCCCCGATCAGCGCGAATTACAGGGCGAGTCGGTCGCGCCGCTGCCCCCCAAGGCGATTATCGAGGCGGACCGTACGCTGGTCGTGGATCGTTTGGTGCG